>DOSQ01000042.1 GCA_003512125.1 Acidaminococcaceae bacterium | reverse complement strand
GTCATCAACAAGATCGACCTGCCCAGCGCTGACCCGGACAAAGTGCGTAAGGAAATTGAAGATGTAATAGGCATAGACGCCAGCGAGGCGGTGCTGTGCAGCGCCAAGACCGGGGAAGGGGTAGAGGATATCCTGGAAGCTATTGTCCAGCGGATTCCCGCCCCGGAAGCAGATGACGATAAGCCGTTGAAAGCACTAGTGTTTGATTCTAAATTTGACTCCTACAAAGGTGTGCTTTTATATTTACGTGTCTATGACGGAACGATCCGCAAGGGCATGAAGATTGAAATGATGGCCACCGGCGCTACCTATGAAGTGACGGAGGTGGGCGTGTTCAAACCGTCTCCGGTGAATGTGGATGTGCTGCGGGCCGGCGAGGTAGGTTTTCTGGCCGCAGCAATCAAAACGGTGGGCGAGGCCCGGGTAGGCGACACGGTGACGGATGCGTTCCATCCCGCCGACGAACCGCTGCCGGGCTATCGCAAAGCTACGCCCATGGTGTTCTGCGGTCTGTATCCGGTAGAAAATACGGATTACGATAATCTGCGGGACGCATTGGAAAAACTTCATCTGAATGACGCATCCCTGCTGTTTGAACCGGAGACATCCACGGCGTTAGGCTTTGGGTTCCGTTGCGGCTTTCTGGGCCTGTTGCACATGGATGTCATCAAGGAAAGACTGGAACGGGAATATAAGTTAGACCTGATCACCACCGCGCCGAACGTGGTGTATCAGATCAATAAAACTAACGGGGATATCGAACTGGTGGATAACCCTTCCGCGTTTCCGGATCCGACCGTGATTGCAGAGGTTGCAGAACCCTACGTTACAGCGACTATCATCGTTCCGAAAGATTACGTTGGGGCGGTTATGGAATTATCCCAGGAAAAACGCGGGGAATATCAGAACATGACCTATCTGGACGAGGACCGGGTCATGATCCATTATTCGCTGCCGCTTTCCGAAATCATTTACGATTATTTTGACCGGCTGAAAAGCTGCAGCCGGGGGTACGCGTCCCTGGATTACGAATTGTCCGGCTATAAACCCAGCGATCTGGTGAAGGTGGACATCCTCCTGAACGGAGATCAGGTGGACGCGCTGGCGGCCATCGTACACCGGGATAATGCCCAGGTGCAGGGCCGCAAGCTGGTGGAACGGCTGCGCAGCCTGATCCCCCGCCAGCAGTTCTCCATTCCGGTGCAGGCGGCCATCGGCAATAAAGTCATCGCCCGGGAAGACGTGGCGGCGCTGCGCAAAGACGTGCTGGCCAAATGCTATGGCGGCGACATCAGCCGGAAACGCAAGCTGCTGGAAAAACAGAAAGCCGGTAAAAAACGCATGAAGCAGGTGGGCACGGTGGAACTGCCCCAGGAAGCCTTCATGGCGATTTTAAGCATGGATAAAAAGAAATAAAGAAAACGCCGCACCGTTTTGATTGTGCGGTGTTTCCTGAATGGCGGAGTAAGCAATGGAACGCTGGGAACAATTCCAAGGGGTATATGTACATACCCCTTTTTGTTTGCAAAAATGTTTATACTGTGATTTCCCATCCTATGCGGGATTTCCGGGAGAGGTGCGGCAGCAGTATGTGGATGCGCTGTGCAGGGAAATCGAAGTTCGCTCGTTGCAACGGGAGTTACCTGTTGCCAAAGGGGCGACGGTTTATTTTGGCGGGGGAACGCCGACCGTTCTTTCCGTGGAACAAATTCAGAAAATCGTTGCCTGTCTGAAACAGTGCGACTGGTGGAATGATCCGGCAGAAGCGACCATTGAAGCGAATCCCGGAACCGTGGATGCGGAAAAACTGTGTGCCCTGCGTGAAATTGGATTTGACCGGATTAGTTTGGGCGTGCAGTCGCTGCAGGACAACGAGTTGCGGGCGCTGGGCCGGATCCATACGGCGGAGCAGGCGCTGTGTGCAATAGAAGAGGCAAAGCAGGCAGGCTTTACACGTATCAGCGTGGATCTGATGTCGGGCATACCGGAGCAGACGCTGGAGTCGTTCCGTAACACGCTGGACAGGATATTACATTTAGATTTGTCTCATGTTTCCGTGTACAGCCTTATCCTGGAAGAAGGGACGCCGTTGGAAAAGCTGGTCGCAGAGGGTAACGTCATATTGCCGGATGAAGAAGCATCATATAATATGTATGAAATGACAACGGACGTTTTGGCCAGAGCAGGCCTGCAGCGGTATGAAATTTCCAATTACGCAGTGCCGGGGCAGGAGTCGCTGCACAATACGGTGTATTGGCATTACGAACCTTACGCTGCATTCGGCGTGGGCGCCTGTACGTTTAACAGAAAAGAACGACGGACGAATACGACTGATGTGCTGCAATATATTCAAGAATCAGCCAACCTATCGCTATCTGCTCTCAAAACTGACAGCGGCCTGTGGCAAACCGAATCCCTTGACCGTAAAACACAGGTCAGTGAAGCTATGATTATGGGTCTGCGTATGACTGAAGGCGTGAACCTGCAGAAAATACAGCAACGATTTGGTATCGATATATTGGAAAGTTATGGTAAGGATATTCAGACTCTGCTGGACAGGAAGATGGCAGAATGCGAAGGTAGAATGCTGCGTCTGACTCCATACGGTATGCAATACGGCAACCGGGCTTTTGAAGCATTTATTTGAGGTGAATGCAGGCGTTTTTTCTTTCCAACAGGACGTTCTGTTCCCAAACTATGAAGTTTGTGTGAATTGCATGGTAAAAAATAAAAATTTTACTTTTTGACTATTGACATTCTTTCGGTCCGGTGCTATTCTTACATTGTGAAAGATGTTAGCACTCTACGTATATGAGTGCTAACAAATACAGAAACATGAAGGAGGCCTGAAACAAAAGCCTCCTGAACCAAGATGAGGTGGGATTATGTTAAACGACCGTAAACGGAAAATCCTGCAGATCATCATCGAAGATTATATTGAAACTGCGGAACCGGTGGGTTCGCGAACCATTGCCCGCAAACATAACCTGGGGCTGAGTCCGGCCACCATCCGTAATGAGATGAGCGATCTGGAACTGTTAGGCTACCTTGAGCAGCCCCATACCTCGGCAGGGCGTGTTCCTTCGGCGCAGGCGTACCGCCTGTACGTGGATTCCATGAAGGAAGAACCCGGCGTGCTGACGGAAAATGATATGGCGCTGATCAACAGCTGGTATAAAGAACGCATCCGCAACATGGATGACATTTTTAAATCCACGGCCAAGATCCTGTCCCGTATGACCCAGAATGTTTCGCTGGTTCTGGCAAACAAGAAATCTACGGCCCGGTTCAAGTATCTGAAATTCCTCCCGTTGAATGATAACCAGGCAATCCTGTGTATCGTCACGGACGACGGGGCCATGGACAACGGGCTCATCGACATTCCCGCGGGGATGTCTTCCGGCGAGTTGGATTACCTGTCCGGGAAGATGAGCAACCTGCTGGAAGGCAAACCGCTGACGGAAATCACGGGAGATAAACTGCAGGAAGTATATTCGGCGGTGTCACAGGATGAAGTGATGCTGGCTTCCCTGAAGAAAGCTATCGGCCAGATTGTCGCGAAGAACAGCGAGCAGAAGGTGTTCCTGGGTGGCGCCAAGCAGCTGCTGAACCAGCCGGAGTTCCAGGATGTAAGCCGGGTGAAAGACCTGCTGGGGATTTTGGAAGAAGAAAAAGTGGTAAAAGATATCCTGAGTGCCGGAGATGATTCCGGACTGAAGGTGACCATCGGCAGCGAGAACAAGTTCACCGGCATCAAAGACTGCAGCATGGTGCAGGCCACCTACCGGCTGAACGGGCAGATCGTAGGGACCATGGCGGTGCTGGGACCTACCCGGATGGAATACCGCAAGGTCATCGCGGTGATGAATTATCTGCACAAATATCTGGAAACAATTTTAAAAAATCCGGAATGACTTTGCAGTTGCGCCGGCTTCCGGAGGAATTGGTAGCGTTGTCAGGAAGCGCGGACGAATTGCGAGAGAACCTTTCGTGAGAAAGCATCATTTATAATAGATTGTCTGAACAGAAAGAAACCCAAAAGGAGGAACTGTGTTGTTTAACAGGAAGAGTGAAGAAGAAATCCGGGAACAGGCTGACCCGAATCTGAACGAAACGGTGCAGAACGGAGAGGAAACCGTAACCGGCAACGCGCCGGAACAGGCGGAAGCCCCGGGAACCGGAAACGGGGAAGGGACGGCTGGAAATTCTGCAGAGGAAACAAAGCAGGAGGAAGCAACGGAAGAAACGCTGGAGGATGTACAGGCGAAACTGACGGCTACGGCGGCCCTGCTGAAAACAAAAGAAGAAGAAGCAACGGAAATGAAGAACCGGCTGCTCCGTCTTCAGGCAGATTTTGATAATTTCCGCCGCCGCAATACGGCCGAGCGGGAAGAGCTGGCCACCTATGTGACCATCAGCGTGGTCAACAAGTTTTTACAGATTCTGGATAACTTTGAACGGGCTGAAGCCGCAGCAGCCAACGCCGTTGATGTGCAGAGCGTGGTAGACGGCATGGCCGGCATCCAGAAACAGTTTGTAAAAACGCTGGAAGATCTGGGCGTGAAAGAGAT
>DOSQ01000117.1:16712-23417 GCA_003512125.1 Acidaminococcaceae bacterium | reverse complement strand
ACAACAGCCAGCATGCGGCGGACCGTTACTATTCAACCCCGTTGTTTACGGAGTAAAAGTATGCGTATTTGATAGAATGTTTTTTAAGGGCTTTCGTTAAGGGCAGGAATCCTCATTGCAGAATGCCAACAGATTATTGAGACAGTACGAAGAAGAGGAACGGTTCCGGCTCCGTAAAATAAAACGGCAGCGGAACATCGCATATGTGATAGCCGCTGCCAGTCTGTATTTTGCGGTACGGAAAATGTAGATGGCGTTATGACCCGTGGGGTAAAACCCGCGGTTTTTTTTTGCACTTTTTCGGAAAAACAGGCCTTTTTTCTCTTTTAGGAATCAGGAAGGCAAAAGAAATAACGATAACATCCTGCCTTCCCGGATTTCGGGAAAATCACTAAAAAAACGGCTTTAAGTGGGCATAGGAAGATGAGGGACAGAATAAACCTATCGTTATTGCCCCGCAGGCGGCTTTTGAAAGCTACGTGGAAGGAAACCATGAGTGTCTTACAAAGTAAATAATATGCACACCCTTGTTCCAGCATTGCTGAAATTGTTGATCTCAACTTCAGAATATTTCCCAATAGCCTGTTTTGTTGGATCCAATCCTTCTTATTTTTCCAGCGACGGACAGTTTGTCCAATGCTCGCTGAATTGTCCGAACAGTTCGCCCGGTCTTTTCCGCAAGTGACTCTCTTGTCTGGGTTGGATCCTCTTTCAGCAGCATATAAACCCTTGCTTCGGTAGGAATCTTTACTTCTTTATCGTGATCAGTGACACTTATAGTGACATTTTGAGTGACATGTTCCTGATACGTGTCCCTGTAAAAAATGAAGGCGAAGCCATCGTTTTCAAATGCTGCCTCGATCCTGATGCTGAATTTATCACAGAGGGCGTAAACTTTTCTGAATCCGTTGCCGAAAATCTCAACGTCCTTACTCTTGTACAGGGTATTCAGGATCACCCTGTTTCTCGGCATGGAGCGGATCCGCTGTCTGGCAAACATTTCCGGGGACAGACCGGCTGGGAATTGTCCCGGGTTGTAAATTTCAACTTTTGTTGGAGTGATGTCGATTTCGTTCTCGCTGATGCCCCTGTAATCGGCATGCGCGAAAGAGTTCACGACAATCTCTCGTATGGCCTCCACCGGGATCTCAGGTACTTCAACTCGCGAGGTGCCGTTTCCGTTTTCTACACGCCAGTTGATATGCTCCTTAATATAGGAAAAGCCCCTGCGGATCAGATTGAAAACATTATCTTCAATCCTTCCAATGTCGGAGAAGTTGATGCGCTCATCTGTGACATAGACAGCCAGCTTCAGCACAGCAGGCTTTTTGTTCGAAAAGAGGTAGTAACCGGCGTTTGTGAGTTTCCCCTGCTCGTACAACCCGAGTCCGGTGAGCAGTTCTTCTGCATTATATGCAGCCATTTCCTCCAGTCTGCCGCATGAGACGGCCCTTTTGTAGAATTCTTCAAGAGAATCTTTGTCAACGGCATCAAGACCATACTGTGTCAGGTTGTTCTCCCAATGAGACGACCTGTCTGTTTCGGCCATCATTCTTTTCAATTCATCTGGCGTCATTTCTTCTGTCCGGTCAAATACCCTTTTGTAATATCTCCCGAAAGAAGAATAGGGCTTCTCCTTGCCGGAAAAATCTACCCTGATTACATCTCTTCCTCCCAGTATTTCTCTCTTGACTTCCGGATAGATCATGGGTTTGATGGCTTCTTTTACCTTTTTTGCTACATCATCAAGAGATGAGGCACTGATTTGCTGACCTGTAACCTCGCCATTGGGAGAAACACCAAAGTACAATGTTCCATGGCCATGTTTATTCAGCATGCTGGCAATGTTATCCATTGCTTTATCAACTTCGCCTGTTGTCTTTTTGAACTCAAGCGTTTCGGATTCAATTCCCAGATTCAATCTATGCGAACCTCCGTTAAAATTTATGGAGACATTATATCACGATTATGGTGACATGTCACTATAAATTTCACCATAAACGTCACTGGAAATGGTTCCTGCCGGGGGTGCAAAGTATTCACCTTGCAAGACCACTCCCACGAGGCGATTATCAGTCCGGAGGCGTTCGACCTGGTTCAGGCGGAGCTTGCCAGACGGGTAAAGGGAAGAACACGGCACAGCGGGGTGAGCATCTTTTCCAGCAAGATAAAATGTGCTGATTGCGGCGGCTGGTATGGATCGAAGGTGTGGAATTCTACGGATAAGTATCGCAAAACAATTTATCGGTGCAATAACAAATATGATGGCAAGAAATGTGAAACGCCGCATGTCACGGAGGAAGAAATCAAGGCGGCGTTTTTATCTGCCTTCAACAAACTGACGACCGAGAAAAAGGAGATCATCGGCAACGTGAAACTGATGCTCAGAACTGTTTGTGCAACGGATGCACTGAAGGAAGAAAAGAACAGGCTGGCGGATGAAATGGCGGTGCTTGTGGAATTGATGGATAATTCGTCACAGTCGGCAGACGCAAGGAGATCACGGTCAGTTTCAAGGATGGGACGGAGATAAAGGCATGAAGCTTGGAAAGTGTGTAACTGGGAAAAGAAAGATACGTTGTGTTGCTATGGCAAAATATATAAAAAGAATCAGGTTGTGGATTTTGATTTGAATAATGCTGAACGGATAATAGAAGAAGAATTTATGGAAGAGAATGAATAGGATATTTCCTAAACATAGGCGCAAAGATTCTTTTTACAGCTACGGTTCAAAATCTGTGGCTGATTTGTTATAATTAATTAAGGAAACCATAGTTTTGATATAATAAACAATATAGTTATAATGAGACTGTCAATGGTATTTCGCAACATATTTGATTAACATGATTGACAGGGGTTGTATCCCCTGTCAGGTTCGAAGGTTATTATTGTGTCCTTTGTATTTTTCTAACGAGGAGGAAAAGAATGAGTATTTCATCCACACATATTCAGGAGGCAACCGTACGAATGCGGTCGTTGTACGGCGAGAACAAGAAAATTATCAATGGCAATTATGACGAGTCCCTGGCGGTCAAGTGCATAAACGGCATCTTCGTCGGACAGAAGAAGGGGGATGTTATCGCCTTCAGGGGTATTCCGTATGTCGGCGAACAGCCTGTAGGAGAATACCGCTGGAAGGCTCCGGTGCCGGCAGTTCCGGACGATGGCGTGTACGAGGCGCATTATTTTGGGACAGTTCCCCCTCAGGGCGTGGATCCTCTTCAGATCGGCTCCCTTTACCCCGCAAGTGAGAAATGCCTGTATCTGAATGTATGGAAGTCGGTGGACACAGGCACTGAAAAGAAGCCGGTCATCGTATGGATTCACGGCGGCGCTTTTGTGGCCGGCTCCACGGCAGAACCGAGGGAGGAGGGCACCGCATATGTTCAGGAGAATCAGGATATCGTATTTGTTTCAATCGAATACCGTCTTGATGTCTATGGTTTCCTCCATCTCTCCCATCTGCCGGACGGGGGGGACTATCCGGATGCGCAGAATCTGGGGATGATGGATCAGATGCAGGCGCTAAAGTGGATTCATGAGAACATTGCCTTCTTCGGAGGAGATCCCGACAACGTGACGCTCATAGGCGAATCCGCGGGTGGATGCAGCGTATGCCTGCTTTCACTGATCGAGGGTTCTCACAAGTATTTTCATCGTATCATCGCCCAGAGCGGCGCACTTTTTGGTACGCGATCCACGGAGGAGGCCATAGCCTGCACAAATGAATTGATGGAGCTCCTTGGTTTGAAAACCGTTGCCGACCTGCAGAAGGTACCTACTGAGAAGCTTATAGAAGCATCTGGCAGCATACTCGGGCTGCGCATATTCCCGGAAAGGGACGGAAGCTACCTGCCCGAGAACCCGTATGAAGAGTTTGCCGGGGGCGCTGCGAAGGATATCGACATTCTTCAGGGCTGCAACAAGGACGAAGGGGGATATTTTGCGTTCGTTTTGGGACCGGAGGTCTACAGCACGTTTGCTGCCGACCGAAAGGCGAAAAAGCTTGCCCAACTGACGGAGGAAGAAAAAGCGTTGGTAGAAAGCTTTTGCAGCGATCCGAAGAACGAAAGTCCTGATTACGCCTCCGTAACCCGCCTGTTTGAGCAGATTATGTTTAAGGCTCCGTTGATCAGGCTGTCGGAGAACCAGACCATGGGCGGCGGTAAATCCTACACCTATTACTTCACGCCGGAATCCTCCGTGCCGAAGATGCGGTGCGCGCATACCATAGAGATTTCCACCGTATTCAACCATCCAGAAGAGAATCTCATAACAGGAAGAATATTTGATGAGGCTTTCTCGAAGACCCTGCGTAGGATGTGGATCCAATTTGCAAAGACCGGCAATCCCTCTCTCAGTGCAGATATTTCCCCTGACGGCAAGGCGCATGAGTGGCCGCTTTATGACCTGGAGAATAAGCAGGTGATGGTTTTGGATGAATTCGACATCCATCCCGCAAAGGAGTCGGAGGTCAAGATCGTGGATTGGGATAGGACCTATTTCCTTACCGATTACTATATGATTTAATCAGTGAGGGGCTGTTCTTTTTACAACGTTAACAAATCTTTATTTGCTGGGACAACAGAATCCGGGCGGTCGGGATTGCCAGCATGGAAGTGAAATATGCGGAAGGCTGACTCAGGAAAATACCACATCCATCCCTACAGGCACCAACGTGGGAACATACAGCGTTTGGTATTTTAATTTATAACCGATTAGGAATACATGTTCGAGTCTGACAGGAGGAACCTATGATTTGCAAAGGTTCTTCAAAGGTTGATATTAAGGGGGTGTGCAAAAATGCACCCACCTGAACATGTGCAGGCGCATCGTTAAACAGATTGTTTCTATCTATTAAAATCCTATTAATCGCGGATTAGTAATAAAAAAGGCGGAATCAAAATGAACAGAAAAAATGTAAAACGGGTTTTCACCCTTCTGTTATTAGCTGCAGCGCTGATGGCATTTCCATCTGTTTCACATATGTTTGGCACAGAAAAGCCGGCTGAAACAATTTCATCTTTTGAGATTGTCACGCTTCGCCTGAGCGGTATGCGTTTTACCACCGAATACGAAATCATGATGAAAGACAGGGACGCCGAAGTCGTGGAATATGCGATACGGTACGAAAAAGAGGAGGACCGGCGCCTGCCTCAGAGAAAAACGGTGTGCAGCGCTGAAAGGATACTGAAGCTGTTGAACGACTGCGAGCTAATTTCCTGGGATGGTTTCCATGGCCGGCATCCGAAACACGTCAGGGACGGGATCATGTTTTCTCTTCAGGCCACAGTCAATGGTGAAAGAAAAATAAGAGCGGAAGGCTCGGAGAATTTTCCAAAGCATTTCAGGGAACTGAGGGACGGGCTGCACGCCATCCTCAGTCAAAAGAATTAATCAGTGTTTCCTTAATTTCATGGGTAACGATGCGGCGAAAACAAATCCAGGTGCCGCTTCCTAATTATATCAATGATCAAATGTACCGTTTAACGGCAAACGGGGCGGTACGGAAAACGTGCCGGCGATTATGGGTATGGCGATGGCGTTGGAAGAGGCGTGCGCCCATATGGAAGAAAACACTGAAAAGGTACTGAAATTGCGGAACCGGCTGATTGAAGGGCTTTCCCGGATTCCCCACAGCGTGTTGAACGGCGATCCGGAAAAACGGCTGCCGGGCAATGTCAGTTTCTGTTTTGAGGGAATTGAAGGCGAGAGCCTCCTCCTGCTGCTGGACGATAAGGGAATCTGCGCATCTTCCGGCTCGGCCTGCCCTCACATAAACTGCACTGCTCCGTGTTGGCGGAGGAAGCCATTCAGGCGGCAGTAAAAGATTACTATGAACGAAAGAAGCGGACGGAAGATAATAGCCATTGAGTAATTCATTTAAGAGGGGTTTCTATAATTTGTGTTTTGTTAATTGAACATCATCTTTTAATAACACAGATAATCAATACAACCGGTATCAGTCAGAAACAGTCTGATACCGGATTTTTTGATTTGTGTAGCATCTTTTTCTTAATCGAAGTAGTTTATGGTATAATAAAGTAGATTTAAACCATTCAGAAACGTACAGTAGATTTTGGAAGAGGTTGAAACGCTATGAAACAAAAAGCAAATGTGCATATCATCGCAACCGGCGGCACCATCGCGGGGCGGGCGGATTCAGCGGCCGCCACGGTAGGATACAAAGCAGGGGAACTGACGGTTGGACAGCTGATTGCTTCCGTGCCGGGACTGGACAAACTGGCGAAGCTTTCCGGCGAGCAGCTGTGCAATATCGACAGCAAGGATATGAAGGAAGCAATCTGGCTGCAGCTGGCGGAGCGTGTGGAGGAAGCGGCAGAACGGAAGGATGTGGACGGCATCGTCATCACCCACGGCACGGATACTCTGGAAGAAACGGCGTATTTTCTGCAGCTGACGGTAAAGACGGACAAACCCGTCGTTCTGACTGGCGCAATGCGACCTGCTACGGCCATCAGCGCGGACGGGCCCATGAACATCTGGCAGGCGGTACAGGTTGCGGCAGATGTAAGCGCGAAAGGGCGCGGCGTGCTGGTGGTGATGAACGGGCAGATTAACGCAGCGGAAACCGTTACCAAGGTCAATGTGAATGCGCTGGAAGCGTTCCGGTCACCGGGCGGCGGGCCTGCAGGCGTTATCGTAGACGGGAAGGTTTTCTGGAATGAGTGCGGCGCAGTATGC
>DOSQ01000117.1:11795-16595 GCA_003512125.1 Acidaminococcaceae bacterium | reverse complement strand
TGTGTATGCCTGGAAAACAAACGGTACTTTTCTGTTAAAAATCTTACGCAGCTTCCCAAAGTCAGAATTATCTACGGCTGCGTGGGCGGCGACGACGGACTGTTCGTGAAGGCGGCTCTGCAGGATGGAGCCAGAGGATTGGTGTATGCGGCCTGCGGTAACGGCAGCGTGCCGGAAAAACTGGCAGGATTGTTTAAGAAAACGGTTGCCTCCGGTGTGCCGGTGGTGATTGCTACCCGTTGCGGCGGCGGGATCGTGGTACTGTCTGAGGAAATGACGGTAAGGAATGGATTCATTGCCAGCGGACTGCTGAATCCGCAAAAGGCAAAAATTTTATTGCAGCTTGCGCTGACGAAAACAAACGAATTGAAAGAAATCCGGGCAATGTTCCAACGCCGGTAAACTGATCTGTGAAAAGGAAAAGAAGCAATCCCATGAAAGCAATTTGGAAAAAAACGGCAGCTGCGGCACTGGCCGGGCTGTTCATGCTGGCAGCTGCTGGCTGTGGCAGCGGTGAGAAAAAAAACAGCCAGAAAGAAATCCTGAAGGTCGGCGTTGCCGGCTTTGCGGACAATCTGGAGTCTGCCAGTCAGACAGGCGGTTTGGCTGTGATCCGTTACGGCCTGGGGGAAACGCTGGCAAAGTTTGGCAAAGACATGCAGGTGGTTCCCTGGCTGGCGGAAAGCTGGAAGGTTGGCGCTGACAAACTGACCTGGACCTTTACGGTCAACGATAAAGCGATGTTTTCCAATGGAAATAAAGTGACGGCCGAAGCAGTTAAATCTTCCATAGAGCGGACTCTTTCCCTGTCTGTGGAGGCATCGGACTGGGCCAGGATAGATTCCATGAAAGCAGAAGGGCAGACCCTGACCGTCAGAACAAAAACACCGCTGCCCGGTTTGCCGGGCGTATTCTGTGATCCCCGGTTTAGCATCGTGGATACATCTGTCAGGGACAGGGATATTCCGCACCTGGGTCCTGTTTGCACCGGTCCGTATACAGTCAAGTCTTTCGCCCGTGACAAAGCTGTCATGGAGGCCAATTCCCATTACTGGAAGGGGCCGGTTCCTTTTAAGGGAGTAGAGATTCTGTCTTTCGATGATCCTCATACCCGTGCCATGGCTCTGAAGAAAGGGGAAGTGGACGTTGCGGCCGGTATTTCTTCCGGCGATCTCAACCTGTTTAAGGACGCCAATGCGTTCCGCATCAGCGAGAGGAATTCCCTCAATTCCGTTTTGGCCCGGCTCAATATACAGCCGGGACGCCCGCTGGCCGATCAGCGAATCAGGGAGGCGCTGGCTTTTTGTCTTAATCGTCCTGCTTATTGCAAGGTGCTGCTGAGGGATACGTTTATCCCCGGCGGGCCTGTGCTGGCGCCGGGTCTTGGCTACGGTTACAATGAACTGATGCAGCTGGATGCATGCAGGCGGGATGTAGCGAAATCCAAGAAACTGCTGAAAGAAGCCGGCTGGAAAGATACCAATGGAGACGGCATCGTGGATAAAGGCGGCAAAAACCTGGAAATCGGTTTTACGATTTACACCAGCCAGGCTGAACTGCCGCTGTTGGCGGAGGTGGTGAAGGCAGACGCCAGAAATGTCGGGATAAAGATCAATATCAAAGCGGCCGATTACAATGCGGTGGAGCAGGCAGAAAAATCCGGTGATTACGACATGCTGATCCATACGGGTATGACGCTGCAGGCAGGAAGCCCGCAGTACTATATGAATATGTACTGGAAATCAAATACAAACGGTAACAATCCGCATAATACATCCGGCTACAGCAATGTAAAATTTGATGCCCTAAGCGAAGCGTTGTCCGTGGAACCGGATCCGGCAAAACAGAAACAGATGACTATTGATATGCAGAAGATTTTGCTGGAAGATACGGCAGTCATCGTATTCGGCTATCCGAAAACGAATATAATCAGCAGTGCTGCTATTGCTAATGCGGACATTATGCCCTGTGACTATTATTGGATCACCGGGGACTGGCAACGCAGCAAATAACATAAAAACTTTTAATATTAAGAGATGTTTCATGCAGGCTGTTATATAATTGGTTCAGGGGGGGATAATATGCAGTCGAATCAGACTGAACACCAACATAAATTCAGTATGGGGATGTTCCTTGTAGCGCTCGGTATCGTATACGGCGATATCGGCACGTCCCCGATGTATGTAATGAAATCCATCATCGAAGGAAACGGCGGGCTTGGCCATGTGGATCAGGAGTTTATTGTCGGCTCCCTGTCACTGGTAATCTGGACAATCACGCTGCTGACAACGATCAAGCATGTGCTGATCGCGCTGCGGGCCGATAACCATGGTGAGGGCGGGATCTTTGCGCTTTACAGTCTGATCCGTCAGTGCGGAAAATGGCTGATCATCCCTACGATGATCGGCGGCTGTACCATGCTGGCCGACGGCGTTCTGACCCCTGCTGTTACTGTCACAACGGCAGTAGAAGGGTTGCGCAGTATTGAAGCGGTGGACGCTATGCTGGGAACCGGGGAGCATATTGTGGTGCTGATCACGCTGGTGATTATCAGTGTTCTGTTTCTGATTCAGCGGAGCGGGACCAGTTCCATCGGCAAACTGTTCGGCCCGGTTATGATGGTGTGGTTTTTGTTTCTGGGCATCACGGGCGCCTGGCTGACCCTTAATGATCTTTCAATCTTACGGGCATTTAATCCGTTGTATGCTGTACAGGTCCTGCTCAGTCCCCACAATAAAGCAGGTTTCCTGATATTGGGAAGTGTATTCCTGTGTACCACCGGCGCGGAAGCCCTGTATACGGATATGGGGCATGTGGGCCGCAACAATATCTTCGTCAGCTGGCCTTTTGTAAAAATCTGTCTGATTTTGAATTATATGGGACAGTGCGCCTGGATCATTCAGAATCATACCAATCCGGCCTTATGGACTTTGGAGGATTTTAATCCGTTTTATATGATGCTTCCGGAGATCCTCCGGCCGGTGGCGATCCTGCTGAGCGCGCTGGCTGCGATCATTGCCAGCCAGGCCCTGATCAGCGGCAGCTATACGCTGGTTCATGAGGCTGCCAATCTGGACCTCATGCCCCATTTAAACGTGCGGTATCCGTCAGATACGAAAGGACAGATCTATATTCCTTTTGTCAACAACACGCTGTGGCTCTTCTGTGCGCTGGTGGTTCTGTACTTCCGCAGCGGGTCCCGGATGGAAAACGCCTACGGTCTGGCCATTACCATCAGTATGCTGATGATGACAATTATGTTTTGTGTTTATATCGGCGTGCTGCATAAACACCCGGTGGCTGCTTCTGTATTCGGCCTGGTCTTCTTTGCCCTGGAAGGCGTATTTTTCGTATCAAGTCTGGGAAAATTCGTGGTGGGCGGCTATGTGGCCATTATTATCTCCCTGGGAGTTCTCTTTATTATGCTCGCCTGGTACCGCGGGACGCAGGTTGAAATGGCGCAGAACACATTCCTGAATATGCGGGAACATCTGGCAGCCATTAAAAAACTGCAGAACGATGAATCCATTCCGTTATGCAGCCATAATGTGGTGTATCTGGTCAAAGGGGAAGACCCGGAAAAAATCGACCGGGATATCCTGTATTCGATTCTGGATAAAGATCCGAAGCGAGCGGACGCCTACTGGTTTATCAGTGTCAATACCACCAACGAACCGTATCAGAAGCAGTATGAGGTGGAAACCTTCGGAACGGATTACATCTTCCGGGTGAATCTGTATCTCGGCTATAAGGTAAGGCCCAGCGTCAACATCTATCTGAGGCAGGTCGTGAGCGATCTGCTGGCATCGGGCGAATTGCCGAAACAGCATCGGCAGCATTCCATCTACGGGCCTTCGGACATAGGTTCTTTCAAATTCTGCCTGATTCGGAAAATGATGCCGCAGGAAGGGGATATTGATGAAGTGGATAACGCGCTGATCCGTGCGAAATATGCAATCCGCCGCTTCGTCGGGAATCCGTTCCAGTGGTTCGGGCTGGAAACATCCAACATACTTATCGAATATGTGCCGTTATTCCTTCCCCAGAGGCAGAAAGCAGACCGGCTGGAACGGGTTTGAAACGTTCCTTGTGGTATATCTTTTCAAAATATCATATGGGCAAAAGCCGAAGCGATAACAAGGCTGATGACCGTCCGTTCTAAGAATAAGACAAAAAGTTCCGGCAGGTTCACCGGGATTTTGGAACCCAGGATCAGGCCGCCCACTTCGGACAGGTAAATCAGCTGGGTGACGGATACAACCGCAACGATAAACCTTGTCATGTTGCTGGTGATGGTGCTGGCCGCCAGGATGGACGGGGTAAACATGTCGGTGAATCCCACCACCATGGTTTTGGATGCGGCGGCGGCTTCGGGAATATCCAACAGGTTCAGCAAAGGCATAAAGGGGAGCCCCAGGGTTTCAAAAACGGTGGTGTTTAATGCCAGAACCAAAGCCAGGGTGCCGATGCACATGACGACAGGCAGCACGCCGAACCACATGCCGGCGGCATTCTTCAGACTGCTTTCCAGGAACTGTTCAAGTCCTTTGTATTCCGCAACCCGCTTGCAGGCCAGGTCCAGACCGTAGTCCCAGGAAGAGGTGTAACCTTCGGGAAGTTCTTCTCCCATGGCTTTTCCGGGCACAAGGAACGTATCCTTTTTCAAAGACAGGGGAGGGATGCGGGGCAATATCAGGGCGCAGATGATCCCGATGACGCAGACCACCAGATAATAAATCCCAAAATAATCCATCAGCTTGACCTGGGCCAGCACCACGATGCTGAAAGTGATGGAAACGG
>DOSQ01000117.1:0-11736 GCA_003512125.1 Acidaminococcaceae bacterium | reverse complement strand
AGGTGGTGGCCACAATGGCCGCTTCCCGTTCGGAATAATAGCCGTCTTCATACTGGTTGGCAGTAAGCATGACGCCCAGCGTGCCGTCGCCGATCCAGGAAGTGATACAGTCCACCGCCGCGCGGCCCGGAATGGTGAAAAAGGGACGCATGACTTTTGTCAGCAGTGCTCCGATAAATTCCAACAGGCCGAAATCCAGAAGAAAGGGGAGCAGCAGTCCGGCCAGCAGAAAGATGATGACAAGGACAGATAACAGTTCGGTGAGTACGAAGCCCCCGGCGTCTGCCATGGTAATCATATGGATAATACCGGTGGCATCTTCCCCGGCGTCAACCTTCAGGTACGTCAGCCAGATAAAGACGGCACCGATGACCCGGATCAGGGCCCAGACGGGCGTGGCGGAAAAAGTTTTATCTATGATGGGGTAGGTGGTAATGAAGCTGGGACGTTTCAGTGAAATTACTCCCAAAATGGCTGAGACAGTTACGATGGCGACGCACAGCAGCGGCAGGTAATCGCCCAATGCCGTGCCGATCATATCGGCCAGTATTTTGACTACGATGGTCCAGTTGTCATTGTATTTTATCGGTACCATAAATAAAAGAATACCGAGGAGCGAGGGGATCAGGAACCCTGCCATGAGTTTTCCGTTTCTTGTTTTCATAAACGTATTGTAATCCGGCGTTTCGTTCAGGGAGGCCGGATTTTCCTTTCCCCCGGTTATCCGGGTTGATTGGTTTGTTTCACAATGTGTTCCTTTCAACGGCTTTACGCGTTTGAAAATGTGATGCGGCTTACTTACGATAACTATATCACTAAATCGAAATAGTTAAAATAACAAAACGTAAAAAAGAAACTTCTTCATTGTGTTTCTGCCGAAACTGTGATAAATTTTACTTGTAGAAACCGAAGCGGAAAATCGGGAGAAATGTATCCGGCCGTATTTGTTTCTGGCTGTAAAACCCCGGGCAAATCCGGAAGAAAGGAAGATCCGGTCACGTTTCAGGAGATTGGATCATAAGCAAAGAAAATGAAAAAATATTTATTGTGCTTCATCAGTATCCTGATGGCACTTTTCGTTACCGCAGGTTGCGGTGTAGAGAAAAAAGCAGAGGGTCCTAAGGTGCTGAAAGTCGGGACGGAAGTCACATTCCCGCCGTTTGAATTCAGAGAGAAGGATAGCAAGGAGATTGCCGGTTTTGATATGGATCTGATCCGCGCGATCGGAAAAAAACTCGATATGCAGGTCGAAATCCTGGACATGGACTTCGAGGCACTGATCCCTGCTGTCAAACGCGGGAACCTGAATCTGGTCATTGCCGGTATGACGATTACGCCGGACCGGCAAAAAATCGTAGATATGAGTGAACCGTATTTCACTTCGGGATTAGTTCTTGTGGTCGGTAAAGGCAACACTGCGATTCAAAAACCGGAAGACCTGAAAGGAAAAGCTGTGGCGGTACAGATTGGAACCACCGGCGAGGGAAAGGCTAAACAGCTGCCCGGAGAAAAAGTTCGGGGTTTTAAAACCAATGAAGAAGTGTTCAACGCGCTGAAGGAAAAAACTGTAGAAGCGATTATCATTGATGAACCGGTTGCCCGGTATTACCTGAAAAAGCATCATCCGGACGCAATGATTGCGGGCGCTTCCTTTGAACAAGAAGCGTATGGCATCGTGATGCGCCGGCACGGGGAACTGACGCCGAAAATCAATAAAGCCCTCGCGGAACTGAAGAACAGCGGGGAATACGACAAGATTTACGAAAAATGGTTTGGAAAAGAAACCAAGTAACAGTGTGCGCATTGAAAGAAAATCGCAGTTGACAGAGAGGTAAGTAACAGAAGAAGAATTGGGTCAGGCACAGCTTTCCTGTTGAAAAAATCGAATTTAAATATTCACTTGCATTTTTAAATCGTTTGTGCTATTATCATCGCGGAATCGGAACGGCATGGAAGGTATCCCAAAGGGAACTTTACCAATACGCTGTGCGGATTCCGGACAATGTCACACATCGCTTGGATCTTTAAGACCAGGACGAGACGCTAAATGGCTTCGTATGCGCATCTTTCCGGATGCGCATTTTTTATTTAGCTCTCCGGTAAGCGCAGGCACGGTTGCAGGCTGTGCGGTTGCGCGACAGTGTTCCCCATGCATGGGGACGTATTGAAAAGGAGGAGACATGAAAAAATTTTGTGAGCTCATCGGCAAGTACTTCGGCGTAGTCATCATCTTATTCTTCATCGGCGGCATGACCTGCCCTCCGGCTTTCACCTGGGTGCTGGGGAAATTAGCAGGATTCTCCCTGTTAAGTATGATGTTGGGGATCATCATGTTCGGCATGGGGACCACCATGGAACTGAAAGATTTCCGGCTGATCCTGCAACGTCCCCGGGACGTATTCCTGGGCGCCGTCGCCCAATATGCCATCATGCCGTTTCTGGCGTATCTGCTTTCGCGGGCCTTCAATCTTGATCCGGCCCTCACGGTCGGCGTGGTGCTGGTAGGCACCTGCCCCGGCGGCACGGCTTCCAATGTGATTACGTTTATCAGCAAAGGCGACCTTGCTCTTTCCGTAACCATGACAACGGTTTCCACGCTGCTGTCGCCCATTATGACCCCGCTCCTCACATACCTCATCATCGGCCAGCGGATTGACTTCAGTCCCGTAGCCATGTTCTGGAGCATTGTACAGATCGTTATCATCCCTATCGGTTTCGGTGTAGCACTGCGTCACTATTTCCCAGCCTGGTGCGAAAAGGCAAAAGCATATCTGCCGGCTCTTTCCTGCCTGTGCATTTCCCTGCTGATTGCAGGGCTTGCAGGCGCAAGCCGCGACGCGATCCTGGCTTCTTCCGCTACGATCATGGCGGTGGTGGTGCTGCACAATCTGCTGGGCAGCGCCCTGGGATTTGCCATTGGCCGTTTCTCCGGTATGAGCTGGAAAAAATGCGTGGCCCTTTCCATCGAAGTGGGCATGCAGAATTCCGGCCTGGCTGCCGGTCTGGCAAAGACCCATTTCCCGGCTCTTGCCGCTGCGGCAGTTCCCGGAGCCATCTTCAGCAGCTGGCATAACATTTCCGGCAGCATACTGGCCTGGCTGTATGTGAATTACCTGAATCCCCGCTACGACGAGGAACTGAAAAACGCCGGGTGTGGTATTACCGAAAAAGTTGAGCCTGTCCATTAACAGGCAGACTTCATTTGCTATTGATTTTGCAAAGATTTTGTAAGGAGATACAGGAGGCAAAAACATGAAATTGGTAAAAACTGTAGCAGAGTTACAGAAGATAGTGAAAAAAACTAAAAAAGCAGGCAAAAGCATCGGCCTGGTTCCTACTATGGGCGCCCTGCATGAAGGTCACGCTTCGTTGATCAAAGCTGCCCATGCGGAAAACGATTTTACGATTGTCAGCGATTTTGTCAATCCGACCCAGTTTGGGCCCACAGAAGACCTGGATGCCTATCCCCGCACGTTGGAACACGATTGCGAACTGGCGGAGAAAATGGGGGCGGATGTGCTGTTTGCCCCATCGCCTAATGAAATGTATCCCAGCCGTGATATGACATGGGTCGAAGTAACAGGCGATATCACAAAAGTGCTGTGCGGCCGTACCCGTCCCATTCATTTCCGGGGCGTGGCTACCGTTGTAAGCAAACTGTTTAACCTGGCCCAGCCGGACAGGGCTTATTTCGGGCAGAAGGACGCGCAGCAGGCGCAGGTCCTGAAACGTATGGTAAAGGACCTGTTCTTCCCGCTGGAGATACGCGTCATGCCGATTGTGCGGGAAGCAGACGGGCTGGCCAAGAGCAGCCGTAATGTCTATCTGAGCGCAACGGAACGCAGCGCCGCGGTCATTCTGAGCAAAGCGCTGGCAAAAGCTAAAGCTGCTTTTGAAGCAGGGGAAAGGGACAGTGCGAAACTGACCGCGCTGGTTACGGAAATGATTCGGACAGAGCCTTTGTCTAACATTGATTATGTTGAAATGTACCAGCTTCCGGATCTTACGCCTGCGGAACCGGTGATCACGACAGATCATCTGCTGGCCGTGGCCGTGAAATTCGGTACAACGCGCCTGATTGATAATATCATTTTGCAGAAATAGAAAAAATGCAACTGAAAAGGCAGAAGAAAAACAGATTAGTAAAAACCAGGAAAACTACCAGGAGGATATACGAATGTTTTATACTATGTTTCACGGAAAAATCCATCGCGCTGTAGTAACCCAGGCGCGGCTAGATTATATGGGAAGCATAACCATTGATGAGGATCTTATGGACGCAGCGGGCATCTTGCCCGGTGAAAAAGTTCAGATTGTGAATAACAACAACGGAGAAAGGCTGGAGACATATACCATTGCAGGGGAACGGGGCAGCGGTGTCATCTGCCTGAACGGGGCTGCCGCACGCAAAGCCCAGGTGGGCGACGTTGTTATCATCATTGCCTATGGCCTGATGGATGCCGAAGAGGCAAAGAAAAACGAGCCTAAAGTTGTGATGGTAGATGAACATAACCATATTATGGCTGATATCGGCAGGGAAAAGGCTAATCAGACTAACACAGATGCGATGGCAAAAGCAAAACGTTGCTGATTGCATTTGGGGTATCGGGAATATATACGAAATAAATACAGCAGCTGTACGTTTTCAAGTACGGCTGCTGTTTTGTTTTGCCTGCGGTTTCCGCATTTCTGGAACTATAAAGTTAACCTTTGCGAAAAACGAGGTTGACGTATTTGCGAATCAGACTTATAATCTTAACGTAAACTGATTTCAAAAAAGGTTGACGTATTTGACTGACGGCGAAAGTAACTATTTAATCAGAGAAAGAAGGTATGGGTTTGCTTGCAATAGGCATTACAGCCACGGATACAGAAATGGGAAAGACTGTGGTGACGGGCGCGTTGGCAGCTGCGTTGCGTTTCCGAGGCATTACGCCGGGCATTTTCAAACCGGTTGCTTCCGGCTGCGTACGGCGTCAGGACGGTGAACTGATTTCTACAGATGCTGAGTTCCAGATGAGATGCGCGGGCTATCCTGAAGCATTGCGCAGGGAAGTGATTCCAATAGTATTGGAAGCTGCCCTGGCTCCCGCAGAAGCCAGCCGGCTGGAGGGCGTAACGCTTCAGCCGGAAAGGATGATTGCAGGAGCGAAGACCTGTATTGCCGGTCACGAGGTATCCGTGCTGGAAGGTATCGGAGGTATCACGGCGCCGATTACGGAAGAGTTTCTGGTAAAGGATTATTTCAAAGCCCTGGGCATTCCGGTTTTAATCGTGGTAAAACCGATCTTGGGAAATGTAAATCATGCGGTGCTGACTTCCTATTACTGTCAGCAGCATGGTATCCCGGTTTTGGGATTTCTTGTGAACGGGTGGAACGAAGAATCAGCGGGAGATTTAGAAAAAGGTAATCTGTACTATTACGAAAAACTGACGGGGCTTCCGGTTTTGGGGAAATTGCCCAATATGACTGATGAAGAAATGTCCGACCCGCAGAAACTGGCCCTGATTACGGAAAAACATGTTGAACTGGATAAAATCCTGGAGTTGGCGAAAGGAATTCATAATTAAAAAACAAGGAGATCCTTATATGAACAAATGGGAAGAATTGGACAAAAAATATATCTGGCATCCCTTTACCCAGATGAAAGGATGGTTGGAAAACTCTCAGCTTGTGATTGACCATGGGGAAGGGGTGAAACTGTATGATACAGATGGGAAAGAATATCTCGATGCCATCAGCAGTTTGTGGGTCAATATCCATGGACATCGGCGCAAAGAGATTAATGAAGCAATCATAGCAGAATTAAACAAAGTAGAACACAGCACACTGCTGGGCCTGATCAACGAACCATCTGCCGAACTGGCGGAAAAGCTGGTGGAGGTTACGCCGGAAGGGTTGAATAAAGTATTCTATTCGGATGACGGATCTACTGCTGTGGAGGCAGCTATCAAGATTGCCTTCCAATACTGGAATTATGCCGGGCATCCGGAAAAGAAGGATTTTATAAATTTAGGCGATTCCTATCACGGCGATACCGTGGGCGCAGTTTCTGTCGGTAATGTGGAAGTGTTCCACAAGGCCTATAAGCCGTTGCTGTTTTCTACCCACCGTGTCAGTTGTCCGTCGTTTTACCATACGAAGATGGACGTAAAGTCTGAACAGGAATTTTTGAAAGCGTTATTACAGGAACTGGAAGAGTACCTGAAAGAGCATGCGTCCCACACGGCGGCTATGATTATCGAGCCGTTGTGCCAGTGTGCTGCGGGTATGCTGATGCAACCGAAAGGTTACATCAAAGGCGTTCGTAACCTGACGAAGAAATACAATGTGCTGCTGATTGTGGATGAAGTGGCAGTAGGCTTTGGCCGTACCGGTCTGATGTACGCCTGCAATCATGAAAACGTGCTGCCGGACATGATGTGTCTTTCCAAAGGCATCAGCGCCGGTTATCTGCCGCTGGGAGCAACGCTGGTAACGGATGAAATTTATAACGCGTTTTTAGGCGAACCTACAGAATATAAGACGTTTTATCACGGACATTCCTATACGGGGAATAACCTTGCCTGCGCAGCGGGACTTGCCAGCCTGCGGATTTTTAAGGACGATGATGTGATTGCCGGCCTTCCGCCCAAAATGGAAATGATCCGTCAGCATTTTGAACGTATCAACGCAATGGAATTTGTAGGAGATGCGCGCCAGTGCGGTATGCTGGGCGGCATTGAGCTGATGCGTGACAAAGCGAATAAGGTCCCCTTTGATCCTGGCCTGTTAATGGCGGGCGGCATCTGTCAGAATGCGCGGAAGTACGGACTCATTATCCGTAACATCGGCGACGTGATCGTCTTTATGCCGCCGTTGTGTTCCACTCCGGCAGAAATTGATGAAATGCTGTCGCGCTTGACAAAATCCATGGAAGAAATATTTGACAGAGTGCGTAACCGGAACATGGATGCGTTTTCCGATCCCTGCGCGTTTTGATTGGAGGAATAAACTGTGCGCAATTCAAAATTACGAAACCATATCCTTTGCGCGATTTTTACTGCGCTGATAGCCATTGGGGCCTTCATTCGCATTCCGGTTCCCGTAGTGCCTTTTACCCTGCAGTTTCTGTTTACCACACTGGCAGGCGTGCTGTTGGGTTCACGCCTCGGTGCAATCAGCGTGGTCCTGTATATCGCGCTGGGGTTGTTGGGAGTGCCGGTCTTTGCGGAAGGCGGCGGTCCAGGTTATATCCTTAAGCCAAGCTTCGGTTATCTGCCGGGGTTTGCCATTGGCGCCTATATTTCCGGTTATTTTGCAGAAAAAACCGGAGGATCTTCGTTCAAAAATCTGCTGTTGGGCAATGCTTTGAATCTGGCTGTTGTCTATCTGTGCGGCATGGTTTACTGCTATGTAATCAGCAATTATTATCTGGGGACACCCATTGCAGTCTGGCCGCTGGTATTGTACTGCTTCATCCTGGCAGTGCCGGGAGACGCCGTGCTGTGCGTGGTCGCTGCCATTTTAGGTTCCCGGCTTGTACCGGTTGTCGGCGTGAAAGCTTGCCATACGTCCGGAAACCGCGTATAACTTTATTCGAAAAAATCAGGACGCTTCATTCTATGTGAAGTCAGTCCTGATTCTTTTTTTGTAAAAGCAGGTAACATTATGTTATAGTAACAGTAAAGTAATCAATGTAAAAGAAATGCAAGAACAGAGAAAAGGGAAAACAAAATCGGTATGAAAGCTAAAAAAACCACTCCGCGGCACATTATCGTCCGCGGGGCAAAGGTACATAATCTGAAAAACATTGACGTGGACATTCCTCTCGGAAAGCTGGTGGCCATTGCCGGCGTTTCCGGGTCCGGGAAGTCCTCGCTGGCACTGGGCACGTTGTATGCGGAGGGCTCCCGCCGATACCTGGAAGCCCTTTCCACGTATACCCGGCGCCGCATCACCCAGGCCGGCCGGGCGGAGGTAGACGAGATCAGGCATGTTCCCGCCGCGCTGGCGCTGCACCAGCGTCCGGGCATTCCCGGTATCCGAAGCACCTTCGGAACGGCTTCGGAACTGCTGAACAGCCTGCGCTTGCTGTTCTCCCGCCTGGGCAGTCATTGCTGTCCCAACGGGCATCCCTGTCCGCCGGACATGAATGTGGCGCTGATGCTTCCGACAAAATGTCCCGTCTGCGGTGAAGAGTTTTACGGGCCCGGCGCGGAAGCGATGGCATTCAATTCGGAAGGAGCCTGTCCCTCCTGCTCGGGAACAGGTGTGATCCGCACCGTGAATGAAGATTCGCTGGTGCCGGACGATTCCCTGACCATTGATGAGGGAGCCGTGGCGCCCTGGCAGACCCTGATGTGGTCCCTGATGAAGGATATCGCCCGTGACCTGGGCGTGCGTACTGACGTGCCTTTCCGCGACCTGACGCCGGAAGAAAAGGAAATCGTCTTCCACGGGCCGGCCAAAAAGCATCATCTTCTCTATATGAACGAGAAGACAAATATGGCGGGAGAGATGGATTTCACCTATTACAATGCAGTCTACACGGTGGAAAACGCGCTGGCCAAAGTCAAAGACGAAAAGGGCATGAAACGGGTGGAAAAATTCCTGCACGAGTCCGCTTGTCCCGATTGCGGCGGAACAAGGCTCTCGGCGAAAGTGCGATCCACCACGCTGGCCGGAAAGAATCTGGCGGAAGCGACAGCCATGACGCTGACGGATCTGATTCCGTGGGTGCAGGCCGTGCCGGAAACGCTGCCGGAGGAGATGCGTCCCATGGCGGAGAGTATCATCCAGTCATTTTTGGATAATGCAAAGCGGTTGATCGACCTCGGCCTCGGGTACCTGACCCTTGACCGGGCCAGCAATACACTGTCTACCGGCGAACGGCAGCGGGTCCAGCTGGCACGTGCCGTCCGCAACGAAACAACGGGTGTTTTATACGTACTGGACGAGCCCAGTATCGGGCTTCATCCCTCCAACATCGATGGCCTGATGAACGTGGTGGACAGTCTGATTGCCGACGGCAACTCCGTGGTGCTGGTGGACCATGACGTCCGGGTGCTGAAGCAGGCAGACCATATGATCGAACTGGGACCGCTGGCCGGTACCCAGGGAGGAACTGTCCTGGCCCAGGGTACCATCGGTGAGATTATGGCGGCCGGCGAATCCAGGATAGCGCCCTTCCTGGCAGACACCGGGCATAGGAAGATACGCAAACGCGCCAAAGAGTCGGACGTGTTCCGTTTGGGAACGATTCGCATGGAGACGTGTCCGATCCACACCGTGCACGCGCTGAACGTTGCCATCCCCAAAGGCAGGTTGACGGCGGTCACGGGCGTGTCCGGCTCCGGCAAAACGACGCTGGTGCTGGAGAGCCTGATTCCCGGTCTGGCAGCACACTGCGCAGGGGAGAAACTGCCGTTTCCGGTGAAAGCTGTGGCGGCAGAGGGCATCCGCCGCGCCAATCTGATCGACGCGTCGCCCATCGGCATCAATATCCGTTCCACGGTTGCAACCTACAGCGGCATCCTGGATGAACTACGCAAGCTGTTCGCAGGGACGGATGCGGCGAAAGCCGGGAAGCTGAAAGCCGGAGACTTCTCCTACAACACCGGTTCCCTGCGCTGCCCGGTCTGCGATGGAACCGGACAGATTTCCCTTGACGTACAGTTTTTGCCGGATGTAACCATAACCTGTCCGGAATGCGGCGGAAAACGCTACAGCGGAGAGGCGGAGAAAATCCTCTGGAAACCGAAGGGAGCCGAAGAGACGTTTTCCCTGCCCGCGCTGATGGCGATGACTGTGGACGACACGCTGGAACTTTTTAAGGACAGGAAGAAAATATACGAAAAGCTGAAAGTATTGCACGACCTCGGGCTGGGCTACCTTACGCTGGGAGAAGACACCCCGGCTCTCTCCGGCGGCGAAGCGCAGCGGCTGAAACTGGCTAGTGAAATGGGACGGACCCAGGAAGATTCCGTGTTTGTATTTGATGAACCCACCATCGGCCTGCACCCGCTGGATGTGCAGGTATTGCTGGGCGTGTTTGACCGTCTGGTGGAAGCTGGCGCTACCGTCCTTGTGATTGAGCACGACCTGGATGTAATTGCCAACGCGGACTATGTCATCGACATGGGACCGGGCGGCGGCGAACAGGGCGGGCGTATCGTGGCCTGCGGAACGCCGGAACAGATCCGGCAGTCCAAAGAGAGCATAACCGGCCGGTATCTGTAAAGAAACGCCAGTTGTTTCGTACAAAAGCCAGCCGGTGAATAACGGATACGTGAAAGAAGCGGGTTCGTTGCAAAAAGCCCCCAGCCATCGCACAACTCATTGAATCAGCGTTTCCTTAAATCCAAAAGAACAGGAGGGAAGACCATGGGTTCTATTCTGGATCGGTACAAGGTGTTTTATAATAATAAGGTAATCGGTTACTATCATATCTACAGCAACCATACGGCAACGTATTACACAGAATGGGGCTGTCCCTGGGATATGGAAGACAAGCTGAAGGAACTGGGGCTCGAAAAGGAATTGCAGGAAACAAAACCCCTGAAGGTATTTACCGATTTGATTAATGAGGCAAACCGGGTACTGGGAAGAAGGCGTATCCTGTATCGGAAAGGCCCCTTGCTGTTGGAACGTTACCCCAAGGATACAGGGGAACGGTTTACAGTCTACCGGCGCGACGCAAAAAAAGGGACGCCGGAGTATTCGCCGCTTTCTCACGATGCACCGCATTATGAAGGACCGAAGACCCCGGAAGGAATGCGCGAATGGGCTTCCTGGTACGCTTTCAACAAGATGGATGACGGAACGTATGAAGCGGAACTGGATGAAGCATGGTGGTGGGGCGGCGGTCATAATGACGGCGGTACCATCCACCGTGAGATACCGGAGGAATGGTTTGACTTGCCCTACGAGGACTTTCTGCGGAACGTAGTGACTCTTGCGGCGGCATCCCACTATGGATTTACTGCTGAATTATTGCTGGAGAAAGACGGACTGAAAGAGTTCTTTGGATTCAGCGGATGATATGGCCGCTGCGGAATCCCTCCAGTTGGTTGCGGACGTGTTAACAAAATATACAAAATTTATACCGCCGGACAAAGGCGGTGGAAAGGATGGATCATGAAAGTATCTGTGAAAAAAGTTCTTCCGATTTTATTGACCGCATCTATGGTGGCTGCCTGTGGCGGCGCTACGGCGAAACAGCAGCCAGCCCCGGAGAAGAAAGCAGAAACCAAACCGGCTGCGGTGGCGACCGTTAATACAGACGGCTCCAAATATATTCCGATGGATAAATGGAGCGGCCCGAAATCCGTGGTGTATTTCACCCGGGATCTGAGCGCCAAAGGGCTGCAGAAAATTTATGAAAAAGTGAATGAGGACAAGGTCATCACCGTTGCCATTAAGCTGCACACCGGTGAAAAGAACGGCCCGAACATCATTCCCCGTGACTGGGTGAAAGAACTGATTGCAAAGGATATCCCCGGCGCGACCATCGTGGAAACCAACACTTACTACAACGGCGACCGTTATACGACAGAAGGACACCGGGAAGTCCTGAAGGTAAACGGCTGGACCTTCTGCCCGGTAGATATCATGGACGAAGAGGGTACGGTGATGCTGCCGGTGAAGGGCGGCAAATATTTTAAGGAAATGTCCATGGGAAGCCATGTGACCCGGTACGATTCCCTGGTGACGCTGACCCACTTCAAGGGGCATACCATGGGCGGCTTCGGCGG
>DOSQ01000081.1 GCA_003512125.1 Acidaminococcaceae bacterium | reverse complement strand
GTAGAAATGATTGCCGATTTAGACCGGCCGAAAATCACCAGCGAAAAAAATATAGTCCTTTAGAGCTTTTTATGCGTCGTTTTGAAATTTTACGGGAATGCGGATTTGAAATGCAGGCGGGGACGCCGGGAGTATATGTATTAGACCCGACCCGTGATTTATTAGCATCGTTAGGCGGGGTCATCGTTCGTTTTGAACGGGTTCCAGGTTTGATTTGGAATTTGGAAAAATGGGAAGTCCGGTTTGAAGACGGGCATGCGTAACGCACCGGATTATGCTCCCAATGATAGTTGGGTTGGAAAGGCAGTAAGGACCTGGGCTGTCTTATTCGGGAATTGTGCCAGGAAGCGATAGGGCTTTATACGAGGCTGTACCATAGGCCCCATACGGAAAAAGATTTTGATGAGGTCTGCCGCATCGCATCTAACGGTATTATCCTGCTGGATGAATTTGATAAGATGCGTATTGTAGAAGGCTTAAACACAGACGGTTTTTGCCGGGATTACCAGGCCGCCCTTCTGAAAATGACGGAAGGAAACGAATATCCTGCCGGCAGGGTAAAACTTAACGATTGTTATGATGACGATGAAGAAAACAAACATGAGTTGAAAGTTCATACCGGTGGCGTTATGTTTGTATTCCTGGGAGCTTTTGACGGCATGGAAAAAATCACCCGGAACCGCCTGTTGGCAGAAAAACGGGCACAGAAAGGTAAGGCTGAACCGGAAACGGTATCCTGCAGTATCGGTTTTACGGCGGAGCTTAAACCGATGCAATCCGCTGCCGCGGCTTCCGGAAAAGAAGAGCTGCCTGACAATACAGACCTTACGCCAAATCTGGAAGACATGATTGATTACGGCATTATGAGGGAGTTGGCCGGTCGCATTGCAATCCGTATCAATTACAAGGCACTGTCTGTGGCCAACATGGTAAAGATTATGCAGGAATCTAAAACTTCTGCATTCCGCGAATACCAGGAGCGGTTTGAAAATATGGGCCATAAGCTGACTCTGGACCAGTCTGCTTTCAAGGAAATCGCCCGCATAGCTGCAGAGAGAAAGACCGGGGCCAGAGGCCTGAACAATATATTTTCCGATTTGTTATTTTCTACTATGTACACACTGAGCGGTACAGTGGAACCGACGGAATGCCTGCTGCGTGGAAGCGATATAAAGCAACACCGGCCTCCGGTGCTTCGCCGGATCAGGAAGTTGGGAGCGGAAAAAGAAAGGACGGTACAGGGGGCGGGAAAACGCCTCCTGCCAATTTGGAAGAACTTCGGGGGGAAAAGGCGTAAAACATATAGATATATAAATATGCTTTAAAGTACCATTCTGTCGATCCTGTAACTCCTTCAGCAAAAAAAGAAAGCGGGAAGTAAATTTTAAAAGTATACTGTGATATCTGCGAGATGTAAAACGGCCTGTAACAGCGTTCTGTAGCTGATGCGATACAAACTATGGACTTTTTATTTCAGGGGCCTTAACGGGCGAATATGGAAGCCGTCACAAAAACGAAAAATATTTAATATCTTTTAAGTAAAGAAAATAACAAATAATTGGCGTGCGTTAGATGCAAAATTGAATATAGAACACCAAATTCATGATAACTTATTGACATAATGGAAAGGGGATTGTATAATGAAGATGTTCCCTTCCACGGGGTCGTTTCATAAAACTGATAAAGAGGATATATAAATTTCCGGGAGCATGAGGAAAACTTTGGCAACGTATGCAGCATGCTACAGGAAAATGGGAATGAATACAGGAGGAAACAAAAATGACAAAGATGACAGTCCACGAGGCATTATGCGAAATTAAAGTGTCTGACAAGCGTATTGAAAAGGCCATTTCCGAGTGCGCCTTCTGTGCGGCAAATAAAGAAAGCAGTCCCAAGGTCAACGGTGTGCCGGTTCGCGACTTTGAGGACGAGGTCAGGAACAGGTGCAAAAGCATTGAGGACCTGATCCGCCGCACGGAGGCAATCAAGAAAGCGCTGAGCCTGTCCAACGCCATGACGAAAATTGTGGTGAACGGCCAGGAACTCTCCGTTGCGGAGGCGATCTATATGATGCAGCACGGTATCCGCGTCAAGCAGAGGCTGCTGCAAGCGATGAACGAAAAACTGAAGGAGGCAAGGCGTACCATTGAGTACGAGAACGGTTCCCGGCTGGAAGAACGGCTGGACAAATATATCCAGTCCGTATACGGCAGCAAGGACAAGGTAACGTCGGAGGAACTGGACAAGGCAAGCAAAGACTTCAAGGCCCGGAACGAGTACAAGCTGGTAGACCCGGTCGGCATTGTGGACAGGATCGCAAAGCTGACAGAGGAGACGGACCGGTTCCAGGCCGCCGTGGACTCTGCCATCCAGATTTCCAACGCTACGACTTATATTGAGATTGAAGACTGAACCTGACCTGCTGTCCGGTGAAAACCGTAAACCATAGTTCTCTTCACGTTTAGCCGGTATTGGGGGAGAGTAAAATACGAAAAACATAACCGGCACTTCAATGCTTTCTTCTTAACAAAAAGGAGAATTTGCGATTCAGCAAATATGTTTGATCAGCTCAAATGGTAGAGCAACCGACTCAAAATCGGTGCGTTGCAGGTTCGAGTCCTGCCTCAAACAAGGGTATTGAGTAAGCTGTACTGAGTATCGGTTAACCCTTTGCCGTATGCAGCCTGATGAGGCCGGCGCGGCGAAGATACGTACTGTTTATCGAGTAAAACTTCAGTATTGGTTAATGGATATTGCGTATTGGCTATTGAGTCTGAAATCCCGGGGCACGGTTTGGGCCGCAACTATGATTTGGGCTACGGTGAACCGCCGGGCTGCCGGGCAGCAGGTCTATGAAAAACATGAACTAAAATGAAACGGCTGGCAAGACGGGCGGCGCTGATTGCGCAGCGCGTTTTCCACGTTTCACTATCTATACTATCTATATAGAAACCAACCGAACCACAGACTTCGGATGTAATGAATTTAAGTATTGCAGATTGCGTTGGCAGTCATGGAGCAAGCAGGCCGGTTTTATCTGCCGCAGGACTCCCTATCATTTGAGAGAAACGTTTTATTCCAGACACTGATTACGAATCCATTACATCCGGGGTCTTTTTTCGTCTGATCCGGCCACGAATCTTTTTTGCCATCAGTTTCATCCAAATCTCCGTTTTATATTTACGCTAAAAAAAATCGATGGTAAAATAGATAACGTAACGTCCAGTGTTTTGATGAAAACGCTGAAAAATGACCCATACCCGGCAATTGCGAATTGCAGGGCAAACATACCTTGAAAATTGAAAATTCTGTGCATGCATAGGCAATTTTAGATTTTAGTCCATCAACCGATTACGACGATCAGTATCATACGAGGCAGAAGTGCAGTTACCAGCAGACCAATATACATACGCGGATAACAACAGTTAGGAACGCATTGTTGTCAGCTGGCTAAAATTGGGCTGAAAATGATGCGTTTCTTGTTTTGTTGGACTCCATGTTACCGGAACTGGTGAAGAAGTTTCATCTGGCCAATAAAGAAAGGATGGTGCCACTTGGAAAAAAACTTACAGTCGGCGAAAAAATGGGGCGGCAAACGGAACGGGTCGGGACGGCTCCGTGGAACCATCAGACGGTTTCATAAAACCATCTGGGTGAGCGAGGAAGAGTACCGGCAGGTCGTCGACTTGCTGCTCAAGATTCAGCAGGCCGATTCGGGCGACCCGTAAAGAGCAGACCGGTATTGATTTGGTCGTTAATAATTTTATAGGTAGAAATGGTAAAAAAGAAGGGTTTGTTTTGCCACAGGGATCGTCACGGAAAGGAACGATCTTATCAATTGAAACGGTAAGTTTAGTGAAAGGCCTCAGTGCCGAAAGGAGTCGGAGAATGAATAGTATACCGGTCAACCATTGGGAAGACCTGCAGAAAGGGGCATACAAGTTCCCCGTCGAAAACCGCAGTTTCCTGCAAAACCTCTTTGTAACCGCCGCCAATGCGGAGAATGAAAAGCAGATAAAGATACATATCCCGGAGAGCGGGGTATACCGGGATGTGATTGCAAGGTACAGGCTCCGTGGGATACGGCTGAAAACCGTCAAAAGGGACAACTGGAATTACCAGTACACCGCGGTTGTCCGCCCGGGTGTCCTGCTGGGCAGCATGCGCCGGTTCCGGAAAGCGGGACCGGCCTGAAGCCGGGCAAGATTATTCTATTAAAAACAGGAGGGTTCCGTATGACGTTTAACCGGATGTTCTGGCTTCTTTTTATCATAACTTTTGTAGACGGAATCGCATTGTTCCTTTTGAAGGAACAAGCGCAGACCGCAGGGCTGCTGGCATTTGCGGCGGCCCACCTGTATCTTCGCAGCATGAACAAGAAAATTAGTTGACGCGAAAGCGTAGAAAGGGGCTTACCTATGCTCTATATGCCGTATGTAGTTGAAAAGAGTGCCCGCGGGGAGTACTCCTCCGATATTTTCTCCCGCCTCCTGAAAGACCGCATCATCTTCCTTACCGGAGAGATTACGGATGTCATGGCGAATCTGGTCATCGCGCAGATGCTGTTTCTGGAATCGCAGAATCCCGACAAGGAAATCAGCCTCTACATCAACAGTCCCGGTGGCAGTGTCACCGCCGGGATGGCCATTTATGACACCATGCAGTACATTAAGCCGGATGTGGTGACCATCTGCATCGGTGTGGCGGCCAGCATGGCCTCTGTCCTGCTGATGGCGGGAACGAAGGGGAAGCGTTTCTCCCTCCCCCATTCGGAAATCATGATTCATCAGCCGTTGGGCGGGTTT
>DOSQ01000113.1 GCA_003512125.1 Acidaminococcaceae bacterium | reverse complement strand
TTGTAGAAAAAATTATTAACTCTGTAGACGCCATCCTGATTAAAAAGTGCGTGCAGGCCGGCATTGAGCCGGAAAGCCCGGGAGCATCCCAATCTATGTATGAGGCGATTGCCAGGTTTTATGGTGCCAGGGACGGGCGCAAAAGTACCATGTACACCTATTTGTGCCAGCCCGATGGTAGCATCTTTTCTTTTTCTGCCAGATGCGTCAACGCCGTGCCGAAGATGACCGGCGGGTATGAAGACCTGGAGTATGGCGCTATTTTCAAATTGTTTGATTATGATATTCCTTACAAGTCTCTGATCGGGTACGACCTGCGCTACCGGTTAAACGCGCTGATACCCGGCCTGCCGCTGCCGGTGGAGATACGGGAGTGCCGCAGGCAGTATAAGCCGGAACACCGGAGTATTCTGCAGGGATTGTTCTTTGTCATGTCCCAAAGTTTGGATGTGTTTGAAGAGGGGTTCCCTCTGACAGAATTCTTTTCCGCGGACCGGCAGCGCATTGGGTATCAGATTTATTTATTGAAAAACTTCAGTGATGAACGGATTAAAACCATAAAAAGGGAATTCGGACAGATCAAAGATACAGAATCCGTGTTTTTTACAGTGAACGGACAAACCCACGGGACACTGGCGAAGAGCTATTTGAATAACGACAAGATCGGCCTGTCCTATCTGGCTGACAGCCTGCTTATTTTTTTGGACTGCAACGGGCTGGATCCCGCACACAGGGAAGACTTATTCATGGCCAGCCGGGACCGGCTGATGAACAGTTCGTTTGCGAAGGCGGTGAAAGAAAACCTGGCGGCCGTGCTGCTGGAAAACACAACGCTGCTGGAGATACAGAACCGTCGGCGGCAGGAAGCCGTGCAAAAAGCAACGAAAGTTGATGAGACGATTACCAAGCGGCTGCAGAAGATGTGCTCCCAGGACAAACTGCTCTCCCGGCTGTTTTTTGACGGGAAGCGCATCAACGATCCGTTCCAGCTGGTGGATTCCGTACAGAAATATGTGGGAAGAAAACATCCGACATATTTTACATTAAAAAGCAAACAGAGTCAGGAAAAGTTGCCGAAGCTGATCTCCATGGGGCGGAATTTTGTGGTGCAGTTTTCTACGGATGCTGCCAATGATTATTTTAAGCGGGAGAAAGAACCGGGAACCATGCATGTGTTTTTAGACGGTAACCCGGTGGACGAACTGATTCACAGCGTATCCTGCGTAAACGGCCTGTGCCGGTTGGAACTGGCTTTTCCTGATGAACTGATCACGGGCATGATGGCTTCCTATGTTACGGAGATTGAGGATGAATATGTAGCAAGTAAGTTTCATAATGAATTTAATGTTATGGTGGTGGAGCCGGTGCCCATGGTAAACCGGAGGGAAAACGAGAACCCGGGAACAAAAAAAACGGTCCAAAGCGCAGCAACGTAAGGCATTGCCCAACATCATCCCGGTATACCGCGACCAATGGGAAAAGTACGGGATGAACGAAGAAAGCGCGATTATCCGCCGGAAAACAGAAGAAACTTTGGATTATTTTGTGAACATGGACAACAAGTACCTGCTGACAGAGATCAACGACCTGAAGCAGCAGGAAGAGATTGAACTGAAGAAAGAAGAATACAATCTTACGATGGTGGTCTTTGCTATGTCTATTGAAACCTTTTGCTCGGAACAGATCCAGGACACCGGGGATTCCATGGACATTTCCGCGGAAGTGGAGCGGCACACTAAAATTGCAGCCAGGGCCATCGTGCCGATTTCCAACATGATCCGGGAAATCAGCGCCAGAGTAGAGAAGGCAAAGAAGTGAATGCATACCCGGTGAAATTAGGGCATTGTCCCAAAATTGAGGAGGCAGCGCTGCCAGACGATAGGATGTGCGCAATGCATGAAGAAGAAGTAATAGCTCTTGCTGCATTCACCAAAATAAAACCAGTCTTAGCATCCATGGCGGTGTTAAGACTGGTTTTTTACTCTCTGTGGCAGTCGTCAAGTATTCCTTGACAGTTGGGTCCTTCTTTACTGTTCAGGCGGTTCTTCCGAGCGTCAGCAAAAATCATTCCATAGAAGAAAGCGTTACCTTTTTGTAAGCGTTTGATTTATCATTGGGATGCGGTTCGATGCCAATAATTGTGATGTCGCCTGTTTCCGGTCCATATACCCAAAAGATACGTGCGGCAGTCGGCGTGTTGTTTTCCAGATAGGATTCCCATACCTTGATCCCATACCGGACAGTCAGAGCGTCAATTTCATGGGAATGTAAACCGGGATGACGGGGATTTTGAGAAAGTAGTTTCATTGCTTTTCCCATTTGCCTGTATAGTTTTTCTTCCTTTCGGTTTGCCAATCCGGTTTTGATTTTTGTAGTCAAAGCGTCCCACAAAGATTTCATTTCCGGAACCCCTAAATGAATTATGAACATGGTCGCTCCTCAAAAATCAGAAAGATCGACTGCTTCAGACACATTACCGGTTTTCAGATTTTCGACGGAAGCATCCATCATGGTTAATGTGTTAGCGGAAACCTGAAAAGGAGGCATGAGCACGCGGGGTTCCAAAACAATCCGGCCGTCTTCGTATTCGGTTACATGATAATATTCAAAAATTACGCTGCGCAATGTGATTCTCTTTTTTGTATCAAGCTTTGCGTCGTATTCTTTTACAGCTACCTGCATTGTGTTACCTCCAATCTTCGGTGTGGGATATAAAATATTGTGGGATTTCCCACATTGTAACATAATAGATCAATGGCAGTCAAGTATTCTTATTTTGCAAAACTGATGAAGAAAAATGAAGGGCAAGGTTTGCAGGCCGAAACGCAAAGCCTCCACACTCTTGCAGTTTGTCAGTTGTATCTTCCGGCTTTGCCGGTACAGACATACAAACTGACTATCCTTAAAAACATAAGAGTTAGCAGAAGTAAACCCCAGTATTCATGCATATTTGCAATTCAAAGTTGGTCGTAATTACGACCAACCTGAAGGAAGCAAAGGAATCCTGTATAAATCTGGACAGCCAAAATAATAATAGACACTTTTTCTTGCCCAACCCTCTCACTTGTGCTATAATATTTCAGTCAATTAAATACGTCCCTAACAGTATTTTGCACAAGGAACAGGAGAGTAGCGTTTTCAAAGCATAAAGAGAGTCTGGGCAGGTGGGAGCCGGATTGCGGAGATTGCGTGAAGTTCACCTGGGAGTGTCTTGGCTGAACAATATTTACAAAGTAGGCTGAGCGTTTGCCGCGTTAAGGCGCAAGAGAACAAATTAGGGTGGTACCGCGGAACATCACTTTCGCCCCTTCACAGGGACGGAAGTTTTTTAATTTGCGACAAAATTCCAAGAAGCAAGCCCGTAGGGCGAAGCTGATTGGGAAATTTTGTCCACATGCAGTGCGCCGCAGAGAGCGAGCCGCAGGCGAAGGCCGATGCGCCGCGCACGAGCCATCGCGACAAAATTCCAAGAAGTGAGCCCGCAGGGCGAAGCTGATTGGAAAATTTAGGAGGCAAAAAGATGAGTATGAAAGAGATGCTGCTGGAGCTGCGTGAAAAAGCGCTGGCAGACCTGGAAGCTGCCGCCAGCTCCCAGGAGTTGCAGGACCTAAAGGTCAAGTATCTGGGACGCAAGGGTCCCATGACGGAAATTCTGCGGGGCATGGGCAAAGTGCCGGCAGAAGAACGCCCGAAGATCGGCGAGATCGTCAACCAGGTGAAGCAGACGCTGGAGCAGTGCCTGAAAGACCGCACGGAGATTCTGCGGGCGGAAGCGCTGAAAGCGAAAATCGCTAACGATAAAGTGGACATCACCTTGCCGGGGCGCAAACCGGCGGGCGGACATCTGCATCCCATTACCTTAACCAACCGGGAGATCAAAAAGATCTTCATGCATATGGGCTTCGATGTAATCGAAGGCCCGGAAATCGACAACGACTACTTTAACTTTGAAGCGCTGAACCTGCCCAAGGATCATCCGGCCCGTGACATGCAGGACACGTTCTACATTACGGACAATTTCCTGCTGCGCACCCAGACCAGCGGCGTGCAGGCCCGTACCATGCAGAGCAAGGAACCCAACAAGCCGATCCGCATGATCTCTCCCGGCGCGGTATACCGCAACGATTACGACGCCACCCATTCCCCCATGTTCCATCAGGTGGAAGGGCTGGTAGTAGATAAAAATATCAGCCTGGCAGATTTGAAAGGCACCCT
>DOSQ01000160.1 GCA_003512125.1 Acidaminococcaceae bacterium | reverse complement strand
TCTGGGTCAGCTTTTTGCCGGTCAGAACTACTTTGTCAGCGTTTACAATGATTACATTGTCGCCGGTATCCATATGCGGGGTAAAGGTCGGTTTGTGTTTACCGCGCAGGACTTTGGCAACTTCTGCGGCCAGACGGCCCAGGGTTTTATCAGTGGCGTCCACCACGAACCATTTCCGTTCGATGTTGGACGGGTTTGCCATGAAAGATTTCATTTCAATGTCCCTCCCAGGAATATTTCTTGAAGCATTTACATATTAATAAATAGAAAACGTGAATGTGATGATGAGTCTTTGCATTCCTTTCATCGGGGCTAATCGAATTCAGGGCGCAAAATCACGTAAATATATTTTAATCACTTTTGAAGTGTTTGTCAACATGATTCACAGGTTTTTTGTAAAAATTATTCGTACTCAACTTTTGCCAGGTACAACCCCTGCGCCGGCGCAGGTGCGTTTTCAAATTCCCCCCGCTTTTGCATCAGTTCTTTTGCCATGGCCTGCGGCGGCTTTTTCCCCAGCCCGATCTGTACCATGGACCAGACTAAGTTGCGCACCATATGATATACGAAGCCGTTGCCTGCAATATGATAGACCAGCGTGTTATCTGCTTCCGGTTCCCAGCAGGATGTGTCAATCGTTTTAACCGGAGAAACCTGCGTACTTCCGGTGCTTTGGAAACCGCTGAAGTCATGCGTACCGATAATCAGGGCAGCCGCTTTGTTCATTCTCTCCACGTCCGGCATTTCTTTCATCTGCCACACATAGTTGCGCGTAAACGGATCCGGTTCCGGTGTAAAGCGGATGCGGTACTCATATTCTTTCCGGCAGGCATCCTTGCGGGCATTAAATCCCGGTGGTACTTCTTCTGCCTGCAACGCCCGGATGTCTTCCGGCAGGATGCTGTTCAGCGCCCGCGGCATGTTTGCTGTGGGAATCGTTCCCCCTGTTGCAAAGGAAACCACCTGGCAACGTGCGTGCACTCCCGCATCTGTGCGTCCGCTGCCGGTAACGGTTACAGGCTCACCGCAGATGCGCGCCAGCTTTTCTTCCAGTATCTGTTGTACAGTTATTTCCCTTGTCTGCCTTTGGAAGCCAAAGTAATTGCTTCCGTCGTAGCAGATGGTAAGTTTTATGGTTCGTTTCATTTTATATCCTGATTTGTTACAATATTTGTCAGAAAACAGTGTGGGTACTTGTGCTGTTACAACCGCAAAACAAAATGTGCAACATTATATTGTTTATAATCGTTGCTCCGTTTCCTTTCACACTTCTGCCGCCGGACTAACCGCACAGAACGCCTACTCCAGCTTCGGTCCCCAGCGCAGAAATGCCAACAGCCCGATCATGGCAAAAGCAAACACAAAGGCCGCCATGTCGCCGGAGCGGTAGGCCAGCTGATGCATCCGGGTGCGTCCTTCCCCGCCCCGGTAGCAGCGGGCTTCCATGGCAATGGCCAAATCGTCGGCCCGGCGGAACGCGCTGATGAACAGCGGTACCAGAATCGGCAGCATATTCTTCGCGCGGGCCAGCAGGTTCCCGCTGGAAAAGTCCGCGCCTCTGGCTGTCTGCGCCTTGATGATCCGGTCCGTTTCTTCCATTAAAGTAGGAATGAAACGTAACGCGATGGTCATCATCATGGCCAGTTCGTGAGCCGGCACGCCGACGGCCCGGAACGGACGCAGCAGCGCTTCAATTCCGTCCGTCAGTACGATGGGCGACGTTGTAAAAGTTAATATGGAAGAAATCATCAGTAACAGAATCAGGCGCATGGCCATCTGCACACCCAGCCGCAGCCCCTCTTCCGTAACTTTAACAATTCCCCACTGATACAGTACGTGATCCCCCTGCCCCATCAGCGAGTGCAACACCAGTGTCAGCACGATGATGAACAGCAGCGGTTTTACTGATTTCAGAACCAGCATAAAGGGCAGACCCGATATGGCAATAATGAACAGCACCATAGCGCAGAGCGCGCCGTAGCCGATAGCCGAATTTGCCAGAAAAACCGCTACGACCAAAATCAGGGTCGTCAGAATTTTTGTCCGGGGATCGAGTCGGTGGATGAAGCTATTGCCCGGGTAATACTGGCCCAGTGTAATATCCAGCATCTACTTCAGCCCCTTTCTTCGTTTCACTTCTGCCAGCAGCAGTTTCGCATCTGTAATCTCATACGGAAGACGCAGGCCTTTGGCCCGCAGGGCGTCTGCCAGCTTATACACTTCCGGTATATCCATCCCTGCCTGCGTCAGGCGTTCTTTTTCTTTTAGAAAAATTTCGGCCGGTTTGCCATCCATGATAATCTCACCTTTGTAGATCACCAGCATCCGTTTGGCAAATTTTGCCGCGTCTTCCATGCTGTGGGTCACCATGATGATGCCGATGGACCGCTTTTTATACAGTGCCATGATCTCGGCGAACACCGCGTCCCGGGAACCGGGATCCAGTCCGGCGGATGGTTCGTCCAAAATCAGGTAGTCCGGGTTCATGGCCACCACGCCTGCAATAGCTGCCCGGCGCATCTGGCCACCGGACAACGAAAAGGGAGAGCGACGGGCATACGTCTCATAGTCCAGCCCTACAAATTTCATGGCTTCCCTGACACGCTGATCCACTTCTTCGGGGGCAAGACCAAAGTTCCGGGGACCGAATGCAATGTCCTCATACACGGTCTCCGCAAACAGCTGGTGTTCCGGATACTGGAATACCATACCGATACGACCCCGGGCCGTTTTGGCTTCCTGCGTTTTACCGGTGAGATCCGTACCGTCCAGGGTTGCGGTTCCTTTTGCAGGATGAAGCAGTCCGTTCAGGTTTTGTACCAGGGTGGACTTGCCGCTTCCGGTGTGACCGATGACTGCCACAAACTCACCTTTTTTTATTTCCAGGGAAACATCCTTTAACGCTTTTTTCTCGTAAGGCGTCCCCGGCATATAAGTATAGGAAACATGTTCCAGTTTTATTGACATTTTTTCTTGTTCCCGCCTTTAGTTCGCCAGCGCTTCAGCCAGTTCTTCGTTAGTTATAATACCTTGCGGCAACTTTATTCCGCTTTTGCGCAGTTCAAACGCAAATTTTGCAGCCAGCGGCGCTTCCAGCCCCAGTTTTTCCAGTTCATCCACGCGGGAGAACACTTCTTTGGGCGTACCCTGAAACATAACACGTCCATCGCTCATCACGATGACCCGGTCTGCCCGCATTGCTTCCGTCATGAAATGCGTTATATATACAACAGTAATATGCTGTTCTTTGTTCAACTTCAGAACAGTATTGAGGATTTCTTTCCGTCCTTTCGGGTCAAGCATGGCAGTAGGTTCATCCAAAATGATGCAGTCCGAACCTAACGCCAGCGTGCCGGCAATGGCGACCCGCTGTTTCTGACCGCCAGACAACAGGTGCGGGGCGTGTTCGCGGTATTCCAGCATATCCACTGCCCGCAATGCTTCTTCCACGCGTACTCTGAGTTCCTCTGCGGGAACGCCGATATTTTCGGGACCAAACGCTACGTCCTCTTCCACAACCGCAGCGACAATCTGGTTATCAGGATTCTGAAATACCATACCGGTGTTCTGCCGTATCGTCCACAGATTGTTTTCGTCCAGCGTATCCAATCCGTGAACCTCCACGTTTCCCTCCGTAGGCAGCAACAGCGCGTTAAAGTGACGCGCCAGCGTACTCTTCCCGCTTCCGTTGGCACCAATTATAGCTACAAATTCACCGGGCATGATCTGTAAATCAATCCCGTCCAGCGCTGTGACCTGGTTGTTGTCGGCATCTATATATACATGTTTAAGCCCCTGGGTTTCAATTACCGGCTCCATAGTTCCCCCTGAAGGTTTCATTGCATTAAATAATGTCTCATCGTATTAAAATGCAAAACCGTAATATAAAATAAGCAGTTATATTATAACTTCACTGCCCGCAAACGTCAACCTTATTTGCAAAAAGAGTTAACAAAATTAGCAGATTATCTTTGCCTGAAAAGGAAAAAACTGCTTACCTTATTGCAGATAAGCAGTTTTGTATTGAAACTTTTACAGAAGTTCAATAATTGCCATTTCGGCTGCATCGCCACGACGAGGACCAACCCGGTAAATACGGGTAAAGCCGCCCTGTCTGTCCTGGTATTTGGGAGCCAGTTCGTCAAACAGCTTTCTGGTAGCAGTTTCATCTACCAGCGTTGCCAGCACCTGACGGCGTGCATGTAAATCACCAACCTTGGCCAGGGTGATCAGCTTTGCAACATTTTTGCTGGTCTCTTTAGCTTTGGTAATCGTGGTTTCAATTCTGCCATTCATAATCAAGGCGCTGGACAGGCTGCGGAACAGAGCTTTACGGTTACCGGACGCGCGGTTTAATTTTCTGTATGCCATTTTCCGTCCCCCTTATTATTCTTCATCGTCCTTACGTAAGGACAGGTCTAAATCAATTAATTTTTTAATAATTTCTTCCAACGATTTGGTACCCAGGTTACGAACCTTCTTCAAATCATCCTCGGACTTGTTGATCAGGTCGCCTACTGTATTGATACCGGCACGGCGCAGGCAGTTGTTGCTGCGGACAGACAGATCCATTTCTTCAATAGACATGGACAGTTTCGGATCCGGCAACGAATCCTGAGGCGCATCATTTACTGCCGGTTCAACAATCGGACTGGGCTTAGGTTCTACAATAGTGCCATTTTGGAAGAGGCTCAGATAATCAATCAAAATCCCGGACGCACGGCTTATCGCATCCTCAGGATTGATACTTCCGTCAGTCCATACTTCCAAAGTCAGTTTATCGTAATCGGTCACATTACCTACACGGGTATCGGTTACGCCAAACTTAACACGGGTAATGGGGGAATAGATGCTGTCAACAGGAATCCAGCCAATCCCCATATCGTCCCTCTTATTCTTATCGCTGGGAACATACCCCCGCCCGTTATCGACATAGATATCGATTTTCAGGTTGGCATCTTTGTCCAATGTTGCAATATGCAATTCCGGATTCAGAATTTCTACATCGCTGTCAGGTTCAATATCGGCAGCCGTAACATCCTGCTCTCCTGCAACATTAATATGTAAAACTTTCATCTCATTTTCCGGAGAATGGAGTTTCATGCACAGAGCTTTAATGTTCAGAATGATATCTGCTACGTCTTCACGGACACCGGGAATCGTAGTAAATTCATGCAGGACCTTGGTGCCTTCCCCATATTCGATCATAACACCGATTACTGCCGACCCTTTCAGGGAAGATAACAGAACCCGGCGCAAGCTGTTTCCTAACGTAATACCATAGCCACGTTCCAGCGGTTCCCATACAAATTTACCATAACGTTTGTCATCAGAAACCTCAGACGTAACCAATTTCGGATCAATAATTTCAATCATGCGGAAAGCCTCCTTCTCTCGCGTATTACCACAATACGCCAACTGGTTGGTGGCAAAAGATGCTCATCATTACTTGGAGTACAGTTCGACAATGGACTGTTCCACTACCGGAACATCAATTTCCTCACGAGTCGGGAAACGGTCAACCTTTGCACATAACGCTTCAGCATTGATTACAAGCCATGCCGGAGCCGTTACAGCTGCCAGCTTTTCATTCATACCCTTAAAATAATTCTTAGCGCGGCTGTTTTCCATCACAGACACTTCATCACCGACTTTGACCAGTGCGGAAGGAATATCAACGCGTTTTCCGTTTACGGATACATGGCCGTGGGTCACAAGCTGACGAGCCTGACGGCGGGTGGTAGCCAGTCCCATGCGGAACACCACGTTGTCCAGTCTTCTTTCCAGCAATAACAGCAGGTTTTCACCAGTGATGCCGGGCATTTTTTTCGCTTTTTCATAGTACAGGCGGAACTGCTTTTCCAATACGCCGTAAATGAATTTTGCTTTCTGTTTTTCTTTTAACTGTGCGCCATATTCACTTACCTTATGGTTCGCATGATGGGGCTGGCGGAAAGAACTTTTAGCCAGACCTACAACCGCGGGTTCGATACCCAGTGAACGGCAGCGTTTCAGAGCCGGTACTCTATCAATTGCCATCTGTGTTTTACACCTCCTGTTATACTCTGCGACGTTTCGGCGGACGGCAGCCGTTATGCGGAATCGGAGTTACATCTTTAATGGAGTTAACTTCGAGACCGGTAGCCTGTAAAGCGCGGATTGCAGCTTCACGGCCGGCGCCGGGACCTTTTACATATACTTCAACGGTCTTCATGCCATGTTCCATTGCAGCTTTGGTTGCCGTTTCAGCTGCCATCTGCGCAGCAAACGGAGTGCTCTTGCGGCTTCCACGGAAGCCCATTTCACCGGCAGAAGCCCAGCTGATTACGTTGCCATTCAGATCGGTGATCGTAACCAGCGTGTTGTTAAAAGTGGATTTAATATGCGCAGCGCCGGCAACGACGTTTTTGCTTACTTTCTTTTTGTTGCGAACTACTTTTTTTCCTGCCACTTCTTATTTACCCTCCTCTACTGATTACTTTTTGCCCTGGCCCTTTTTGGGACCCTTGCGGGTACGGGCGTTGTTTTTGGTATTCTGGCCGCGAACGGGCAGACCTGCACGATGTCTTCTGCCACGATAGCTGCCAATTTCTACCAGACGTTTGATGTTGAGGGATTCCTCACGACGGAGGTCGCCTTCCACCTTGTAATCTCTGTCCACGACCTCACGGATCTTCGCAACTTCGCCCTCGGTCAGATCGCGAACACGGGTATCAGGATTGATACCGGTCTTTGCCAGGATCTCACGGGATAAGGTAAGACCGATACCGAAAATATAAGGTAACGCGTATTCTACACGTTTGTCATTCGGTAAATCGACACCAGCAATACGTGCCATTCAAGTATACCTCCTTCTTAACCTTGTCTTTGTTTATGCTTCGGATTTTCGCAAATGACCATGACACGGCCCTTGCGTTTGATAATTTTGCATTTTTCGCAAATACGTTTTACAGACGGTCTGACTTTCATTTTTTACCTCCTCAGTGTCTGTGCCGGTTTATTTATACCGGTAGGTAATTCTTCCACGGTTCAAATCATAAGGTGTCAGTTCCACTGTTACTCTGTCACCGGGTAAAATCTTGATGAAGTTCATGCGGATCTTTCCGGAAATATGAGCCAGTATCTCATGATTATTCTGTAATTTCACCTTGAACATTGCGTTGGGAAGCGACTCCAGAATTGTGCCTTCCACTTCGATTACATCCTGCTTTGACACAGATCCTTACCTCCCTGCCCGCTTTTCAAGGCTTGCCTGTACATCGGCATAAACTTTGTCGATAGCCTGCGTTCCGTCAATTTCCAGATAAACGCCCTGTTTCTTATAATACTCAATCAGAGGTTCTGTCTGGGAATGATATGCCTTCAGGCGGTTTTTAACAGTCTCTTCTTTATCATCATCTCGCTGATAAAGGCTGCCGCTGCATTTATCGCAGACACCTTCCACTTTCGTGGGATTGAAGGAAACATGGTAGGTTGCGCCACAGGCCTTGCAGATGCGCCGGCCCGTTACACGGGCTACCAGTTCACCATCCGGTACGACAATATTTACTACACCGGTCAGTTTGATACCCAGATCGTTCAGGATCCCATCCAGTGCAACAGCCTGTTCTTCCGTACGGGGAAACCCGTCTAAAATGAAACCTTTTGCACATTCCGGTTTAGACAAACCTTCCCGTACAATTCCGATTGTTACAACGTCCGGTACCAGCCCGCCGGCATCCATATATCTTTTTGCTTCTTTACCCAGTTCCGTGCCCTGCTTCACAGCGGCCCGGAACATATCCCCTGTGGAGATATGGGGAATTTTATACGAATCGACAAGCTTTTCAGCCTGAGTACCTTTTCCGGCACCAGGAGGTCCCATTAAAAGAATATACATCTGTTTATCCTCCTCAATTACTTCATAAAGCCCTGGTAATGACGTACCAAAGCCAGCGACTCAATCTGTTTCATTGTATCTAACGCAACACCGACGACGATCAGAAGGGATGTGCCGCCTATATAGATACCCTCAATACCGGTCAGGTACACGATAACATGCGGCATCATGGCAATCAGGGCCAGGAATATGGCGCCTGACAGCGTAATGCGTGTCATGACCATGTCCAGGTAATCGGTAGTCGGTTTGCCGGGCCGCAGCCCCGGGATAAACCCGCCCATCTTCTTGATATTCTCGCTCATATTCTTAATATCCAGCGTAACCGCGGTGTAGAAGAACGTGAAGAATATAATCAGGATGACATACAATGTCGTTTGCAGCGGCGTACCCCACGCAAAATACCCTGCAATTTTCTGAACCCAGGGTACTTTTACAAACTGTCCGATCGTAGCCGGAAGCATCAGAAGAGACGAGGCAAAAATAATGGGGATAACGCCTGCCTGGTTCACCTTTAAAGGAATGTAACTGCTGTGACCGCCGTACATCTTGCGGCCAACGATACGTTTCGAATATTGCACGGGGATCTTGCGGATACCCTGCGAAATTGCAACTACGAAGACAATCATGGCCAGCGCGATGAGCAGGAACAATATAACGTTCAGGATGTTAATCGTACCTACATTCAAATATTTTGCCAGCGTGGAGATTCCGTCAGGAAGACGGGAAACGATACCCGCAAAGATGATCAGGGAGATACCGTTACCGATACCTTTCTGGGTAATCTCTTCGCCGATCCACATCAGCAGGCAGGTGCCAGCCGTTAAGGATACGACAATCATCAATACCGAGAACAAATTAGGGTTATTGATGGCAGACCGCAGACCGAACGCCATGCCAAAACCCTGTATCACCGCAAGGACCACGGTCAGGTAGCGGGTCGTCTTATTGATTTTCTTGTAGCCTTCCTGCCCTTCTTTGGACCATTCTTCCAGCGTCGGTATGACCACTTTCAAAAGCTGTAAAATAATCGATGCGTTGATGTACGGTGTGATACTCATCGCAAAAACGGAGAACTTGCTGAGAGCACCGCCGGAGAATAAGTCCAGCAGGCCGAACAGGTTTCCATTGTTAAATAACTGTTCAATCATCGCGGCATTGACTCCGGGAACCGGGATATGGGTTCCCAGGCGGAATACCGCAAACATTACTAAGGTGAAGATAACCCTCCGCCTCAGTTCGGGGACCCGAAAAACATTAGCCAAAGCAGCTAACATT
>DOSQ01000174.1 GCA_003512125.1 Acidaminococcaceae bacterium | reverse complement strand
AGAAGACAAGGTTGATAGGCCGGGAGTGTAAGTGCAGTAATGTATTGAGCGGACCGGTACTAATCCGTCGAGGGCTTGATTTAAAGAATGTGAGCGAAGACAAGTTGAAAGTGAGTAGTTTCTTCTGTAAAGTTTTGAAGGTCTGAGAAGACGTTCGATCCGGTGACGATGGCTGAGAGGTCCCACCTGTTCCCATCCCGAACACAGCAGTTAAGCTCTCACGCGTCGAAAGTACTTGGCTGGAAGCGGCCCGGGAGGATAGATTGTTGCCGGTTACAACGAAGCCCCTGCACATTATGTGCGGGGGCTTTTTCTGTGGGGGCTGCGACCTCTAAAAAAATCTTTCATTTAAAGTTTGTTGGTAGTATAATTATAATGTATAGCTATATATTTTTTTAAAAGACCAGACTTTTAAATGTTTAATTGTCGTTTCCGGTTTTTTGATGACTAAATTGATAAGCAGGTGATTTTATGCGTATTGTTGTAGTTGGTGCAGGTAAAATGGGTTACAGTATTGCCAAGCTGTTGGCCGATGGTTCTTATGATGTTGTTGTAATCGAACAGGATGATGAGCGCCGTCAGGTAGTTAAAGATTCGCTTGACGTACTAACCATTCAGGGTAATGGGTGCACGCCTGATGTCCTGGATATGCCGGAAGTTCGTAACGCAGACGTATTTATTGCTGTAACCGACAGCGACGAAGTGAATCTGGTCGCCTGCCGTATGGCCAAAGCTTTTGGCGCCAAACATACTGTGGCACGGGTACGGAATGAAGAGTATACAGACAGCGATGCTGCGTTGCTGAATAAAACTCTGGGTGTGGATCTGAATCTGAATCCGGAGCGGATCACTGCAAATGAAATCAGTCACATCCTGATGACGCCGGCCGCATTGGACGTAGATGACTTCGCTGACGGAAAAGTACGCATGTTCGGCGCAAGACTGCCTAATGATTTTAAGTTCCTGGGCGTTCCGCTGAAAAACGTCAGGCTGCCCGGCAATATCCTCATCGCTATGATTTTCCGGAAGCACAGGATGATCATCCCCCACGGCGATGACATTCTGGAACCCGGTGATAACGTGTACTTTGTGGGAAGCCAGGAAGTCATTAAAGACTTTGAAGTGAACTTTGAGTCCCGCTATGAAAAACTGGAACGGGTGCTTTTGATCGGGGCGGGGCGTGCCGGACGCATGTTGGCGCAAATGCTGGAAAAACAGGGCGTTTTTGTGAAAGTCATTGAAAAAGACAAGGAACGCTGCCGCATCTTGTCGGAACAGCTTAATAACGGTCTGGTGCTCTGTGGTGACGGTACGGATATTGACTTGTTGACGGAAGAGGGTATAACGGAAGCGGATTGCGTAGTCTGCCTGACTGATGATGACAAGCTGAACCTGTTGCTGGCGCTGTTGGCAAAACACCTTGGCGCCAAGAAGACAATAGTACGGGTGGCCAGAAATGAATATGTAGATCTTATGGCAAAGGTCGGTGTAGATATTGCTTTATCGGCGCGTCTGTTAAGCGCGGCGGAAGTTATGCGGTTCGTCCGTCAGGGCGGTCTGGTATCCGTAGCCCTTTTGGAAGGAGCCAAAGCGGAAGCTTTGGAACTGAATGTACAGCCCGGGTGTAAGGTGGACGGTAAGACTCTGATTCGTGCGCGGCTGCCCCGGGAATGTCTGGTCTGCGGTATCGTTCATGAAGGTGAAGCATCGGTTCCTAATGGTCATAGTATGTTGAATGCCGGAGACAGAGTTATCGTTTTTGCACAGACAGAAGTAGTCCAGGACGTTATGGATATGTTTGCCGGCGATAAAAATGCCTGATACTTGTATTTTGGAAAAAAGGTCCAACGTTTTCCGAATAATAATCTGAAAGGGTTGTTGTTTTAAAAACCGGCTTCAAATAGTCAGATGATTGCACTTTAAAAGAATGTGAGATAAGAATCAGATGGAAGAAAGATTAGTTTTGCGCATGATGGGCATTGTTTCTCTGGCCATGACAACTGCTATGCTGCCTTCTCTTGCCTGTGCGCTGAACCAGGAACCGGATATGGTCTTACCATTTTTGGGTACTATCATAACAGGCCTTGCCCTCGGCGCCTATGCGATACGGACGACTGTTTCCCAGCGCAAGATGCGGTTATCGATCCGGGGCGGTGCCGTATTTTTAGGATTATCCTGGCTTTACACCAGTATTTTAGGCGCTGTTCCCTATATTGCTTCGGGGGATTTTTCTGTGCCCAAGGCGTTGTTTGAAAGCGCATCTGCATTAACTACGACAGGTGTAAGTTCTGTCCTGGAAGGTGCTCCATATCCTTCCAGCCTCTTGTTATGGCACGATATCAGCCAATGGCTGGGCGGTATCGGAGCTATCATTATTTTTGCCGTCATTATGCCCCAGTTGGGGTCAAGCGCGGCCAACTTATTTTCTGCTGAAGTGCAGGGGAATTCGGCGGAACGTACCATGCCCCATATCCGTGAGGCGGTTCGCGTCCTGATTTTAGTTTATCTTGGACTGACGCTGCTGATGATCTGTATCCTTCTTATGCTGCAACAGCCGCCGGAAATGGCGGTAAAACTGGCAGCTACTTCTATCTCTACCAGTGGCTATCTGCATTACCGGACATATCTGATGGAATGTAACAATCCTGTTTTAGAACTGTTTCTGGTTTTGTTTATGATTTTAGGAAGCTGTAATTTTATTTTATATTACAGAATCCTTCAAAAACGTGTGGACGTGTTCTGGAAAGATACAGAGCGGCGCTGGTTTTTCGGGCTCATTATCGGCATCAGCCTGTTGGTTGCCTATAATCTTTGGAGAAGTCATTTTTACGATCTTTTCCAGTCAATCCGTTATGCGTTTTTCCAGGTAGTATCCATCATGAGTACAGCCGGCCTGGCAACACAGGATTTCAGCCATTGGCCGGCGTTCAGTCGTCTTCTGCTGTTTTATGCGGCGATTATCGGTGGTTGCTCCGCTTCTACGTCTGGTGGCGTAAAGGTATCCCGCGTGGTCGTGTTGTTGAAAGTCTGCTGGCAGGAAATCAAACGTACTCTGCATCCCCGGATGGTCAGTGTGATTACCATGAGCGGGCGCCCTGTACCTGCGCAGGCAATTATCGGAGTAGGCCGGTATTTCTTTTTGTATTTTATAGTATTTATCGCGCTTTCCATGTTATACTCCCTTACCGGCAGTGATATGCTGGAATCCATGGCTACCGTTGTGGTATTTTTGAGTAACGTAGGTTCTGCTTTTGGGATTATGGGGGAAGGTACCACGTTTGAATCGCTGAGCAGCTTTGGTTATCTGATTTTGTATGTAACGATGATTATGGGCCGTATTGAATTATTTGCTTTTGTAATGTTCCTGCACCCTGATTTCTGGGCGAAGAAACGCGGCTGGTAAGAGGTGTCGGCTTGGATATACGCATCGTATTTTATTTAATGGCCCGTATGGTTTTCTGTCTGGGTGCTGTTTATTTTATTCCCTGGGGAATGTCCCTGTACCAGGAAGACGGATGCTCCGAAGTTTTTTTTACCTGCTTTCTGATTTGTAACTTTGTCGGATATCTGCTGAACCATTATGCTCGGTTTGATAAATATTCGCAGACGATAACCAACCGGGAAGGGGTTGCCACGGCGACGTTTTCCTGGGTGTTGTGTGCGGCGCTGGCGGGAATGCCATACTGGATGACCGGGGAACTGGATTTGTTCGCTTCCTTTTTTGAAGGAATGTCTGCCGTGACGACGAACGGGGTTACCGTCATTGAAAGCCTGCAGGCGCTGCCCCGCAGCGTTTTATTCTGGCGTGGCATCACACACTGGCTGGGTGGTCTGGGCATCATCGTAATTTTTATCTCGTTGCTGCCGCGTATGGCCAGCGGTGCATTTCATCTGTTTGTTGCAGAAGCGACGGGATTTAATGAAGACCGCCTGTTGCCGCGACTGCGTACCACTGCGCAGATACTCTTTATGATTTATTCGTCGCTGACGTTGGCGGAAGCGTTTTTGCTTTTTGTTTGCGGCATGGATTTGTTTGACGCGGTTAACCATGCCATGGCAACCGTGGCGACCGCAGGTTTTTCTACCTACGATAACGGTCTTTTACATTATAATAACCCGCTGATAGAGTTGGTTGTTTTTGTTTTTATGATACTGGCAGGAGCCAACTTTGCCCTGTATTACAAAGTCCGTTACAGGGGATGGCATGTGCTGTGGGAAGACGAAGAGTTCCGTATTTTTATTTATTTTATTCTGGCAACCTCATGTCTCATCACATTGTCCGTGTATGCAGGGACGGATGATACATTTACAGAAGCCGTGCGTCACAGTTTTTTTATGGTAGCGTCTTTTTCTTCTACCACCGGTTTTGCTTCTACCAACTACGAACAGTGGCCGGCCGTAGCCAAACTGACCCTCATGCTTTTGTATTTTACCGGAGGGTGTGCGGGTTCTACAGCGGGCGGCATCAAAATTGCGCGGTTTGTGGTTCTGGTGCGCATGACCATAGTAGAACTGAAGCGGGTGTTGCATCCTAAAATGCTGTTTGCGGTAAAGTTTGAGGGCAAGCCGCTGACTGTTGCGGTACTGGCTTCGATCAGCCGGTTCTTTTTCCTCTATGTAATCAGTGTTGTGGTCCTTTCCATTCTATTTGCTGCCACCGGGGTTTCCCTGACAGAAGCCATTTTCGGCGTGATGGCCTGTATCAGCAGTTGTGGCGCGGCCTTTGGTGGTATTGGGATGGAAGGGGAGTTTGTCCATATTTCCGATGCCGGGAAAATGGTACTGTCGCTGGCTATGCTTTTGGGGCGCCTGGAAATCTATACTGTTCTGGTCATGCTGCGGAAAGAATTCTGGCATATGAACAGCCGCTGGTGATATACAGCATTGGTTAATTAGTGTTTACCTTGCTTTTTTGGAGGTATTACATTGAATGGCAGAGTTGTTTTATATTTAATTGGGAAAATCCTGTGTTTTCTGGGAGTGGTCTTTGCCGTGCCCATGCTCCTCGGTTTTGGGTGCCAGGACGAAGGAGGGAAAATTTTTTCTGCCTGTATGGTGGCATCTTTTATAACCGGTTATGTTTTCCAGAAACAGGGCATAAAGATAAATGAATATTATAACCTTACGAATCGGGAAGGTATTTTAACGGTTGTATTGGCATGGATCGCTGCGGTTTGTTTTTCGTCTGTACCATTTGTGGCATCCGGCATGCTGCCTCCGACAGATGCATTCTTTGAAGCCATGTCAGGGCTTACGACCACTGGCGCTACGGTACTTCCGGATATTGAGATATGGCCCCGCAGTCTGTTGTTTTGGCGTGTCTGGATGCATTGGATCGGTGGATTGGGGATCATTGTCATCTTTATCGCGTTGCTGCCCAGGATCAGTGGGGGAGCAGCGCATCTTTTTAACGCGGAAAGCAGCGGCTTTGAGGGGGAAAGACTGTTGCCCCGTCTGCAGAAGACTGCCCAGGCCCTGTTCCAGATTTATATCTTTATTACAGGCTGCACCACCATCCTGCTGCTGTTCTGCGGTCTGGATCTGTATGACGCGGTGGTCCATGCCATTTCGGCAGTTGGCACCGGAGGATTCTCCAGCTATAATGACAGCATTGTTCATTTTAACAGTCTGCCTGTGGAATTGGTGCTGGGGGCAGCCATGTTCCTGGCGGGAGGAAACTTTTCTCTTTATTATAAAGTAAAATGTAACGGTCCCGGTGTGCTGTTAAAGGATGACGAATTTCGTTGTTACTTATTAATGTACCTGACCTTGGTAATCCTTGTAACAGTATCACTGGCAACGGAAGGTTTTTCGCTCTTCAGAGGGTTTCGGGAAGCGTTTTTCCAGGTGGCATCCTTTATTTCCACTACCGGCTATGTTTCTGCAGATTTTGACCGGTGGCCGGCCTTTCCGAAACTTTGCCTGCTGTTGCTTTATTTTACCGGCGCCTGTGCGGGATCCACATCGGGTGGAATTAAGATTTCCCGGCTTATCGTTCTGGCCCGGGGTGTGAAGGAAGGCGTGGTAAAGGCACTGCACCCCCAGGAGGCCAGACCGATTCTGTTCAACGGGCATAAGATTGAAAACAGTGTGTTTGCTCTGGTTTTATCCTTTTTCTTTACGTATATCGTCATTTTCGTCCTGTTTTCTCTTGCAGTGACTGCTACGGGCGTGGATATTAAAACCGCGGTGACCGGTGTTCTCGCCTGTCTTAGTAGTATCGGCCCGGGTTTCGGTCCTGTTGTTGGGGCAACCGGAAATTTTACATCTCTTCCATCGGCCGCAAAATTGCTGCTGGCCTTTACCATGCTGCTGGGGCGGCTGGAGATGTATACCGTGTTGATCCTGTTCCACCGGAAGTTCTGGAACGGTCGCAGCCGGTGGTAACGTGGCAGATTTTATGATATAATATTTTATAATTTGTCTGTCTGATAACCATGTTTACATTGCAATCCTGAAGCTTTCGGCTGTGTCTTGCATCGCATTCTGTGCTGTAGCGTGCGTGCGGCATCAGTCGGGTACTCACAGATTTGTTTTTTACGTAATAGTATTGGAGGAAAACAACGTATGAAAACCTATGAATTTGCGTATGGCAAAGGAACACAGAAAGTTGATCTTCCGGAAGAGCATATCATTTACGATCTGCACGGGAAAGAGGTAGCTGTGGAAAAGGATATTGCAGCGGCTGCGTTTAAGGCGATGCGCAATCCCATCGACAGCAAGCCTCTGGCAAAGATTGTAAAACCCGGGGAAAAAGTTGCCATCGTGGTAAGCGATGAGACGCGCCTGTGTTATACGGATCAGTTCCTGCCGGTGATTGTAAAAGAATTAAACGAACAGGGAATCCCTGACCGTGATATTGATATTGTCATTGCCACTGGAACACATCGGGCGCAGACGCCGGAAGAGGATGTTCTGGTATTGGGAGAAGAAATGGTAAAACGGTTCCGTGTTCATCAGCATGATTGCAGGGACACGGAAAACCTTGTGTATAAAGGAACGACGTCCGGAGGTAACAAAGTTTTTATTAATAAAATCGTGGCCAATGCGGACAAGGTGATTGCTACCGGTGCTGTGACCCTGCATCCCATGGCCGGTTTTGGCGGTGGACGTAAGGCCATCGTGCCCGGTGTGGCGGGACTGGAGACAATTAATCACAATCACGTGCTGGCATTGGCGGAAAAGCCGGGAGATGGCTGTAACCCGAATGTAACTACGGCAAAACTGGAAGGGAATCCGTTCCATGAAGACCTGATGGAATGTGTGGAATTTGTGAATCCGGACTTCTTGTTAGACGTGGTTCTGACCAGTGACGGGGAACTGTATGAAGTAGTAGCCGGTAACTGGAAGTCCGCATTTTATAAAGGATGCAGGGACTTATTGGAAATCAGCGGTATTCCCATTAAAGAACTGGCGGATGTGGTCATTGCCAGCGGCGGCGGCTATCCCAAGGACATCAACCTGTACCAGGGTACCAAGAGCCATATGAACGTAGCGGACGCGGTGAAACCAGGCGGTATCGCCATCATCATGCTGGAATGCCCGGACATCAAAGAACCGGCCGTGTTTACGGACTGGCTGATCAAGAGCGATTTGAAAAAAACGGAGCAGGAAGTGCGGGACAACTTCTACATGGCTGCCTTTGTCGCCTACAAGAGCCGCTGCATCATCGAAGACCATACCGTGTATCTGGTGACCCGCAAGGAAAACTTTGATTTTGTCCGCCGGACCGGACAGATTCCGGTGGAAACCGTGGCGGAAGCCTGGAAGCTGGCGCAGGAAAAACTGGAAGCAGAAGGTAAGACGAATTACACGATTACGCTGATGGGGCATGCACCTGTGACGCTGCCGGTACTGTCGGAGTAAAGGAAAGGGTGTTAACTGCATGGAATACAGAGTTCCTTACGGAAAAGGAGAACAGGTTGTTGAACTGCCAGAAGAACATGTGGCACAGATACTGCTGCCGCCTGTAATCGATAAACCGCAAACAGTAGAAAAGCTGATGGAAGAGGCTCTGGCCCATCCTATTGGTACACCAACGTTAGACAGATTGGTGAAAGCCGGGGATCAAGTGGTTCTCATTGTCAGCGATATCACCCGGGCCTGGGCCCGCTTTGATCTGTTCCTTCCGATTCTTGTTGACAAACTGAACCAGCTTGGGGTGTCAGATGGGGATATCAGCATCATCATCGCTACCGGAAAGCATCGCCTGAATTCCGATCAAGAGAAAGAAGAAATCATTGGCAGCGACATGTTCCGTCGGATCAGAGTGTATGACCATAATCCGGCCACAGAAGCCTGCGTGTTTCTGGGTACTACAAAGCGAGGGACGCCGGTGTGGATCAACAAACAGGTGGCGGCTGCCGACAAGGTGATTCTTACCGGAGGTCTTTCTCCTCACATTTATGCCGGTTTCGGTGGCGGCCGTAAAAGCGTTTTACCCGGGGTTGCGGGAGTGGAATCTATCAATCACAACCACAATATGGCGCTCACGGATGAAATCGGTGGCGGGGTGAATCCGGATACCAGCATCATGCGGCACTTGGGAAACCGGCTCAGCGAAGATATGTGCGACGTGGCGGCTTTCCTGAACCCCTGCTTTATGGTGAACGCAATCATGGACGCGGAAGGGAACTTCTATAGGATCATGGCAGGCCACTGGTACGAGGCCTGGCTGCAGGGCACGGAAGAAGTCATGAAGCTGCAGGGCGTGGCCCTGAAAGAAAAGAGCGACGTGGTCATCGTATCCGGCGGAGGGTACCCCAGGGATATCAGTCTGTACCAGGGTATGAAATGCTACGCACCGGGGGCTGCGGCCCTGAAAGAGGGCGGTATCCTGATAGCGGTGCTGCGCTGTCAGGACATGACAGAACCGCCTGCCTTTTTTGACAGCTTCCGCTACACGGATCTGAAACAGATGGAACTGGACGTGCGGGCTGACTTTACGGTTCCGTTCTATGTAGCCTTTTACATGTGCTGCCTGGCACGGCATTTTACGATTATTCTGGTAACAGAGCCGGAAAATTTTGCCAACGCGAAGAAAACCGGGGCGATACCTGCGGCAACACTGCAAGAAGCGTGGAAACTGGCAGAAGAAAAACTGCAAGAGCAGGGCAAAACGGACTACACCGTCAACATTATGCCCTACGGAGGTGACACGTTGCCGGTGCTGACTGCGGAAAAATGAGCTTTAAAGAAGAAAGTCGGAAAACATAA
>DOSQ01000031.1:8396-12141 GCA_003512125.1 Acidaminococcaceae bacterium | reverse complement strand
TACGGTGTTAAGGTAGCAGGGTGTACCGTTCACTTTGTGGACGAGGGCACAGATACCGGTCCCATCATTTTGCAAAAAGTTGTGCCGGTGCTGGACGACGATACAGAAGAAACGCTGGCAGAACGCATTCTGGTGGAAGAACACAAAGCGCTGCCGGAAGCCATCCGGCTGTGGGCGGACGGAAAGCTCACAATTAAAGGGCGCAAGGTTTACGTGGCAAAATAAAAAACGGTTTTGACAGTTCGCGTCGTTGCAGCGGCGAGGGCGTGAGATATGTTTTGAAAGCAGTAAAAGGCAGTAACATGTGAAAAGGAAAGCGAAAGACAAGAAGAAAGGTAGAAGGCAGAGAGGAGAACGTATGAAAATCAAGAGAGCGTTACTGAGTGTTTCCGACAAAAAGGACATTACCAAACTGGCTGCGTTCCTGCATGAGAACGGAGTGGAGATCATCTCTACCGGCGGCACCATGAAAGCCATTAAAGACGCAGGCATTCCCGTAACCTATGTCAGCGATGTAACCGGCTTTCCGGAAATCATGGACGGCCGTGTCAAGACGCTGAATCCGAAAATTCACGGCGCGATTTTAGGCGTGCGCAGCAATCCGGAACACATGGCCCAGATGAAAGAACACGGCATCATTCCGATTGATCTGGTGGTGGTCAACCTGTATCCTTTCAAGCAGACCATTGAAAAACCGGGTGTAACGGAAGAAGAGGCCATTGAGAATATCGATATCGGCGGTCCGGCCATGGTGCGGGCTTCTGCCAAGAATTTCCGGGATGTGGTGATCATCACCAATCCGGAACGGTATGATGCGTTGATGGACATGCTGAAAAAAGACGGCGACATTGACCTGAAAACAAGAAAATCGCTGGCTATGGAAGCATTCAAACATACTTCCGAATACGATGCCATGATTACCGGCTATCTGCAGAAACAGCTGGAAAAATAAACGTATTGCAAAGTGCATGGCATCTGTTGATGTTTGTATGTGCTTTTGTAAATTAAAACTGTGAGGCGTAAACATGAATATTTTACTGATTGGCGGCGGCGGCCGGGAACATGCACTGGCATGGAAACTGGCACAGAGTCCGATGGTGGAAAGCATCCGGGTAGCGCCGGGCAATCCCGGTATCGGGTTACTTCCCAAATGTGAATGTGTTGCGTTGGATTTAAATGATTTAGATAAAGCAGCTGATTATGCGGAAGAGTACAGCATCGATCTGACGGTGGTAGGGCCGGAGGCCACGCTGGTGGCTGGAATTGCCGATGTGTTCCGCTCCCGCGGGCTGCCGATTTTCGGGCCGAATCAGAACGCGGCGGAACTGGAAGGGTCCAAAGCCTTTTCCAAAAACCTGATGCAGAAATACCATATCCCTACGGCTGCCTTTAAGGTTTGCACAGATATTGATTCCGCGAAAGCGTTTGTAGAAGAACAGGGCGCGCCGATCGTGGTGAAGGCGGACGGGCTGGCTGCCGGCAAGGGCGTAGTGGTAGCGATGACGAAAGAAGAAGCCATGGCTGCCATTGATGAGATGATGGCGGACCATAAATTCGGGGAAGCCGGCGCCCGGGTGGTACTGGAAGAGTTCATGGATGGCGAGGAAGCGTCCCTGCTGGCATTCACCGATGGAAAAATCGTAGTGCCTATGGTCGCGTCCCAGGACCACAAACGGGTCAATGATGGGGATAAAGGCCCCAACACCGGCGGCATGGGTGCTTATGCCCCGGCGCCCGTGATGACGGAAGCCCTGCGCATCAAAGCAGAAGAAACCATTCTGAAACCTGTAATTGCCGCGTTAAACAAGGAAGGCCGTCCTTATTCCGGTTGCCTGTACGCCGGTCTCATGATCAAAGGCGACAGCGTCAAGGTGGTAGAATTTAACTGCCGTTTCGGCGATCCGGAAACCCAGGTGGTATTGCCGTTACTGGACAGCGATCTGGCCCAGATCATGTTGGCCTGTGCTACAGGTACGCTGGACGCTTCCATGGTGAAATGGAAAAATCAGGCTGCCGTATGCGTGGTCATGGCTTCGGGCGGTTATCCCCAGTCTTATGAAAACGGCAAAGTCATTACCGGCCTGAAAGAAGCAGGCAACCTGGAAGACGTGGTGGTATTCCATGCCGGGACAAAAGAAAAAGACGGACAGGTCGTCACCGCCGGCGGGCGTGTGTTAGGCGTCACCGCACTGGCCAAAGATATTAAGAGTGCCAAGAACAAAGCCTATGAAGCGGCAGATAAGATCCACTTTGATAAAGTCCATTACCGGAAAGACATTGCCTGGCGCGCATTGAAACGCTGATGCAGCGGGTTACGCAGAATTTTGTCAGGCGGAGAGGTTTCTTGTGCCGGTGACAGAGTTTAAATTAAAAAATTTTCCGGCAGGGGTTGCCTAACGTCCGTGTATGTTTTATAATGTTCGTTAATATATTTTCGTTACTGTAATTTTCAAGTTGAGAAAGGGAGGGTGTTACGATTGGCTTTTTATTACGATGAACCCGCGCATACGTTTAGTGAGTATCTGTTAGTACCGGGGTATTCTTCTTCCAAGTGTATTCCCGATAATGTGACGCTGGTAACGCCGCTGGTAAAATTCAAAAAAGGCGAGGAACCCGCAATCAGCTTAAATATTCCCATGGTGTCCGCTATCATGCAGTCTGTTTCCAATGACAAACTGGCTGTGGCCCTGTCCCGGGAAGGCGGCTGTTCCTTTATTTACGGCTCCCAGACCATCGAAGACGAAGCGCAGATGGTGCGGAATGTGAAGAGCCACCGCGCCGGCTTTGTGGTCAGCGATTCCAATATCACGCCGGACAGCACCCTGGCAGACGTGCTGGCGTTAAAGGAAAAAACCGGTCATTCCACCGTTGCCGTTACCAGTGACGGAACGGTAAACGGCAAGATGGAAGGCATCATCACCAGCCGTGACTACCGTGTCAGCCGTATGGACCTGGGCACGAAGGTACGGGACTTTATGACTCCCATCAGCAAACTGATCGTAGGCAAAAAGGATACCACCCTGCAGCAGGCCAACGATATCATCTGGGACAATAAGCTGAACACGCTGCCCATCATTGACGATGAAGGACGCCTGTTATACATGGTATTCCGCAAGGACTATATATCCCATAAAGAATATCCGCTGGAACTGCTGGACGATAAAAAACGCCACGTAGTAGGTGCCGGCATCAACTCCCGCGATTACGCGGAACGGGTTCCGGCTCTGGTGGAAGCGGGCGCGGACGTGCTCTGTATTGACTCTTCCGAAGGTTTCTCCGAATGGCAGAAGATCACCCTGAAATGGATCCGCGACCATTATGGCGATAAAGTAAAAGTAGGTGCAGGCAACGTGGTAGACGCGGAAGGCTTCCGCTTCCTGGCGGACTGCGGCGCAGACTTTGTCAAGGTCGGCATCGGCGGCGGTTCCATCTGCATCACCCGCGAAACGAAGGGTATCGGCCGCGGGCAGGCTACCGCTCTGATCGATGTGTGCAAAGCGCGTGATGAGTATTTCGAAGAAACCGGTATTTATGTTCCCGTCTGCAGTGACGGCGGCATCGTATACGATTACCATATGACCCTGGCCCTGGCCATGGGCGCAGACTTCCTGATGCTGGGCCGTTATTTCGCCCGCTTCGACGAAAGCCCCACCAACAAGGTCAACGTAAATGGCAGCTATATGAAGGAATACTGGGGCGAAGGTTCCAACCGGGCCAGGAACTGGCAGCGTTACGACATGGGCGG
>DOSQ01000031.1:0-8341 GCA_003512125.1 Acidaminococcaceae bacterium | reverse complement strand
TCCCAGAAGCTGTCCTTTGAAGAGGGCGTGGATTCCTACGTTCCCTATGCTGGCAGCCTGAAGGATAACGTGAGCCTGACCCTGGCCAAGATCCGCAGCACCATGTGCAACTGCGGTGCACTGAATCTGCAGGAGCTGCGTGAAAAAGCAAAACTGACCCTGGTGTCCGCAACCTCTATCGTAGAAGGCGGCGCCCACGACGTACTGCTGAAGGACAACACAGCGGCGACCTACGCCAAATAATTACAGATACGCATGGTATGAGCGTAGCTTTTATAAAAAACACGACAGGGAGCCCGTGCAGGCGGCGCTCCCTGAATTTGCATAATGTGGGGATGTGAGTATATGAAAAAGACAGTAACCGGTTTTTTGCTTGGCAGTCTGTTGCTTACGGCCAGCTCGGTCATGGCAGTGGAACCGGTCAGTGCGGAAGGAGTAGCGGAGGGCATGAATAAATCTGCAACAGACGCATCGATGCAAGCTTCGTCTGTTGTGAAAAGCAAAGGGACAATGGTTTTTGTACCCCTGGATACCCGCCCTGTCTGCAAAGAGTATTCCGTTGCTTCCATGAAAGCCGCCGGATGGGATATCGTGGTCCCGCCTGACGAACTGCTTTCTTCTGCAGACCGGGATGGTCAGCCGGACAAGCTGCTGGAGTGGCTGGAAGAAAAATCGAAAGATGCAGTGGCTGTCGTAGCCAGTGCGGATGCACTGGTTTACGGAGGTCTGGTGGATTCCCGGACGCATCATACGGACCTGACGGTGTTGCAGTCCCGTGTGGAGCGGCTGGTGTCCCTGAAGAAAAAAATGCATTCCCCCGATGTATATGTGTTTGTGACGATCATGCGCTCGCCGAAGGCCAGCTCGGCACCTGTAGAACCCGTGTATTATGAGGAATGGGGACCGAAGCTGTTCCGTCAGGGCGCCCTGATGGATAAAGAAGAGCTGTTCGGTTTGTCGCGTAAAGAAAGTAAAGAACTGCAGGAACTGAAGCATACGATCCCCAGGAATGTGATTGCCGATTTTTACGGCCGCAGGAAGACCAATATCCAGACCACGGAGTTATTGCTGCATGGTGTTGAAAGCGGAAGCTTCAATTATCTTCTGATAGGCAGGGACGATACCAGTCCTCTTTCCCAGGCGCATCGGGAAGCCCGTTTTATGGGTTCCCTGGTGAATGAGCTGCCGAAATCGAAGATACGGTTCTTTTCCGGTGCGGATCAGCTTGGCCTGGTATTGCTGACCCAGGCTGCCAACAGGCTGACGTTCTCAACGCCTCTGGTGTATACGGAGTTTGCCCCCGGTAAGGGCGGTGAGACAGTTCCGGCCTATGAGGATGATACGGTTGCGATTTCTGCCCGCCAGCATATTTATGCGTCCGGCGGTTTCCCGGCCCGCAAGGCGGACAACGCGGACTTCATACTGGCGGTGAACACGCCTTATAACGGGAAGACACTGGAAGCTTCTGATGCGAAAAATACAGGGAATCCGGATAAATCTGTCAAAATCTTTCTGGATAAAGTAGAATCCTATCTGGACGCAGGCAAGAACGTAATCGTTGCCGATTCCAAATATGGAAACGGGGCGGATAATGCGCTTGTGAAGGAAATGTTCCGCCGGGGGATTGCTTATAAAATTGCATCTTACGGCGGCTGGAACACATCCGGCAATTGTCTGGGCTTTGCCCTGGCGCAGGGTATGGAATCTCCTTATTATGATGGAAACACGGCGCGGGACATGCTGAATGTCCGCTACCTGGATGACTGGGCCTATCAGGCTAATGCCCGCATGGATGTATATAAGAATGTGATCTGGCCCCAGTACATGCCGAATTCCGGATTTACGCCGGAACAGAAGAAAACTGCTGAAACAGCGATCGCGGAGAGCATCACCCGCGTTGCTGAACCTGTGATGGGCAGTGTTGTGAAGAAATATGATTTCAAACTCCCCTGGAACCGGATGTTTGAAGTACAGCCGGTTAAGAAGACGAAGTAAAACACAAAAAAAATCCCGGAAGATTTTCAGATAACCTTCCGGGATTTCTTTTGTTTAAGGCGATTCCATCTTTGTGATACTGTACCGTTTTGGATTTTGCCAGACAGGAAGATACAGTACTTATCTGCCGGCTTCTTTCTGCACAGCGGCTTTTAAAGGAGTTCCAAACGTTTCCCTGAACCATGCTTCGTGGGTTTTTAACTGCTGTAACTCAATGGAAGCAGTTTCCGTGGCATGTATTTCCAGTATAGCGGAACCGTGGTCAAGAAAGGGAACAATCGCGGTTACGGTATTGCTTTCGGAATAGTCCAGGCTTTCCGCCAAAGCGAGAAGAAGTGCCAGCTTGCCGGCGGTTCCCCAGTCCTTTTCTGTCAGAAGGGGACGGTACGCATGATTTTTAAAATAGCGTTTGGAAAGACCGTTATGCCAGCCGGCGATGACGGCGCACAACATCTGTTCCGCATGGGTCAGGCCGAAAATTTTGGCATTTAAGATCATGTAGGCGGAATGACGGGCGTGGCTGTAATAATTGATCGTGATACCTATGTCATGTAGCAGCGCCGCCGTTTTTAACAGTTTCCGGCATTGTTTCCCCAGACCGTGCAACGCATGCCAGCCGTCGAACATGGATAAAGCCAGCGCGGCCACATGCCGGTTGTGTTCGATATTTACGGAGAAAAGACGCAGTGCGTTTTGCGTGCTTTCTTCTAAAATATCCCCGGCGATCAGGGGGACATTGTTGGTCTTGGCGTAGTAATCATAAAACAGGCCTTCCCGCAGCCCGCAGCCCGATGTAATGATCCGTTTGCTGTGCGTCTGTATCAGCAGGCAGTTGATAATGGAGGCGCCGGCCAGAATAATATCCGCACGTTCTTCTGACAGACCGGGGATTTGTTTGCGCTCTTCCAATGTGGTATTCTGCAGTTCTTTAAACAGTGCGCGGAAGCTCTGGGCACTGAAGATGTAATTATGGATCCGGCTGGAGGGATAGTTCCGCCGTTTCTGGATCATCTTGGCCACGGTACGGGCCGTGCCGCCGACACCGATCAGCGGCAGGCTGGCATCCTTCAGCCAAGGATATTTTTCCATGCGGGTGGAGATAAAGAAATTGACGTCGCTGTACACCGTGGAGGGCATCGTGTCGCGGATATGGAAGATTTCCGTGGTGTTTACCGCGCCGAGCGGGATGGAAACCGATTCCACCAGCTTGCGGTCCCGGAACAGGATCAGTTCGGTGGAGCCGCCGCCCAGGTCAAAAATGATACCGTCTTTCATAGGCAGGGTATTGATGACCCCGAGATAACTGAGCGCGGCCTCGGCGTTGCCCGAAATGATATGTAACCGGATCCCGGTCTTTTCAAAAACTTCTCCGGTCAGCTGGCTGCCGTTCTTTGCATTGCGGATGGCGGCCGTGGCTACGGCAATGATTTTATCGGTCTTATACTGTTTGCACATATAAGCAAAAGACTGCATGACCTGGAGCGTGCTTTCAAAAGCCTCTTTGGAAAGAAGGCCGCCCTCTGTCTTTTGTGCAAGGCGCAGGGTTTCTTTCTGATTAAAGACCATATTGTAAGCGCCGCTTTTATAGATGTGGCTGATGACAAGGCGGGCCGAGTTGGAGCCGATATCGATGATTGCGATTCTTTGCATAGTGTCTCTCCAGTGAAATATATCCGGCGTTTTTCCCGTAACGGATACGCTGTTTCCTTTGCAGGATGGAAACGCTTTCTGTTTACTATTATAACGCATTCCGTCGAAATGACAAAATTTCTAAAAATAAAATCATAATCCGTTTCTTTACACAAGGATTTTTTTAACTAATGTCGAAAATTTAATTAACAGCTATTTGCAATCATAAAAAAACGCTGATTCATTCGTATTCACGCTATATTAAAGACAATGGAGAAAAATTTATGAAGCGCAAAACTTATACCACACTGGCGGCCATCCATCTGGGATCAGAAATGCTGCGCCTGCGGATCGTGGAATACCGCAGCCTGAACCGCGTCAAGGTGATCGAGCAGTGCGATTATCCCATACGGCTGGGAGAAGAAGCATTCAAAAAGAAAAGTATTCCTTTTTCCATGGTAGAAGAAATCTGCCAGGTGCTGCAGGGCTTTAAAGAGCTGATGCAGGATTACGGAACGGATGTGTATACGGCGCAGGCTACCACGGCGGTGCGGGAAGCCAGCAACAAAGTGTTCATGCTTGACCAGATCAGGCTGCGTACCGGACTGGATGTTACGGTGACGGAAATGCCCATGGAAATCTATACCAAGTATGTGGCGATCCGTAAAACCGTACGGGACCAGCACATTTCCAGTGAAAAAGGCATGATGCTGCTGGATATTTCGTCCGGCGGGCTGGGGATATCCCTGGTGCAGGATGAACAGATCAAATTCCAGGAAAATTTCCATATCGGCATCATCCGGATCAAAGAAAGCTTTAATAACTACCAGCGCAGCAGCCTGCATTTCAACAAAGCGTTGATGCAGTTCCTGTCCAGCACCATGGGGCCGGTGCGCAAAGCGTTGGAAGGGCAGGCGGTAAAATATCTGGTGCTTTCCGGAACGGAAACGGAACTGCTCTTGAAGGTGATGGGCATCCGCAACAAGAATAACGTGCAGCGTGTTACTACGGAAGAGTTCCGTAAGTTCTTTGAAAAGGTCCGCAAGCTGAACCTGCCCCAGCTGCTGAAGACATACCATCTGACGGAAACAGAAGCGGAGCTGGTGCTGCCTATGGTTCTGCTGTATGAAAAACTGCTGGACCTGGCCCCGTCGGCCAAAGAAATCATCATCACCAGTGACACGTTCCTGGACGGGATGATTTTGTTGCGGCTCATCCGTGAAAAAGACGAAAATTATACCCGCATGCTGGAAGAAGAGAAGATGAGCCTGATCCATCATGTCGGGGAGACGTATGAATATGATTACAATCATGTGACCCAGGTGGAACGGCTGGCGCTGGTGATCTTTGACAGGATCGGAAAAAAATACGGACTGGACGATCATTGCCGCCTGTTGCTGCGGGCTGCGGCGATCCTGCATGATATCGGAAAGTATGTTTCCATGCGCAGCCATTCCCTGTATTCCTACCAGCTGATCATGGGCACCGATCTATTAGGCTTTACGGAAGAAGATAAGCAGGTCATCGCCATGGCGTCCTATTATCACGCCCACAATGTACTGGAGAGGGACGATAAACGGGTACCGGAACTGAAAAACGAACTGGTGCCTGTCGTGGCAAAACTGTCGGCCATCATCCGGCTGGCAGATGCGCTGGACCGGAGTTATATGCAGAAGATCCAGCGGTGCAAAGTGAATCTGCATAACAGGGACCTGACGATCCAGGTCGTGAGTAAGGCGGATCTGGATCTGGAAGAATGGACGTTTGCTTCCAAAGTGCTGATGATGGAAGAGGTATACGGATTTAAAGTGCGGTTAGAACGGGTGGAATCATTATGAGTGAGACGAAAGTAAAGACCGGGACAAGAACAAAACGCAACGTGGCGGCAGCGGAAAAGAAAGTGCCGGCCGCGGTAAAAAGAGCTGCAGCAGTGGTAAAGAAGCGCATTAAGAGCGCTGCGGTACCGGAACCTGTGGCGGATAAGACGGTTGGGATCTCCAGAGAAAAGAAAGTGACGAAAGCAGACCTGAAGCGGCCGGAGTATTTCTTTAACAGGGAACTGAGCTGGCTGAAGTTCAATCTCAGGGTGCTGCGGGAAGCAGAAGTGGAAACAACGCCGATCCTGGAGCGGCTGAAATTTATTGCCATCACATCCTCCAACCTGGATGAATTCTTCATGGTGCGTGTGGCCGGGCTGTGGGACCAGTATGAAAACGGTGTGACCAGTAAGGATCCGTCCGGCCTGACGGTACGGGAACAGCTGCGGATGATCTCCCAGGCGGCCCATGAACAGATGAAGCTGGAAAGCAAAATTCTCGCCGACGTACTGGAAGATCTGAAAAAAGCAGGCGGTCCGGAAATTAAGAGCATCGAAGACTGCAGCGACGAAGGCAGAGAATGGCTGGAAAATTATTATCAGGAAGTCGTGTATCCGGTACTGACGCCGATGGCAGTAGACGCGTCCCGGCCATTTCCGTTCCTGGGAAACAAGACGCTGAACCTTGCTGTGCAACTGATCACGGTAGACGGGGAAGAAAGCATGAGCGTGGTACAGGTTCCGTCCCTGCTGCCGCGTCTGATTGAAATCCCCGTGGAAGAAAAGCGTACGTTTATTTATCTGGAGGAACTGATCACCATTCACTGCAAATATCTGTTCCAGGGCTGCCAGATTCTGGACGTGGCGCCGTTCCGTCTGACCCGTGACAGCGATTTGGACGTGGATGAAGAGGATATCGACGACCTGCTGCGGGAAATCGAAAAATCCCTGCGGCAGCGCAAGCGAGGCGCAGCCCGCCGCATGGAGATCGCCAAAACCGCCAATAACAGTATTAAAAAGTTTCTGGAAGACAACCTCGATCTTACAGATGAGGAAATTTATGAAATTTCCGGCCCGCTGGATGCCACCTGTTTCTTCAAATTTGTGTCTTTGGATAAGATGTGGCCCTGGCTCCACGAGCCGTTTGTTCCCCAGCGCCCGAAGGATCTGCCGGAGTACGACAATCTGTTTGAACGGATCAAAGAGAAGGATATCCTGCTGTTCCATCCCTACGAAAGCTTTGACCCGGTGGTGAAGTTTGTCAGCGATGCGGCAAACGACCCCAAAGTACTGGCTATTAAACAGACGCTGTACCGCGTCAGCGGCAATTCGCCCATCGTGGCAGCGCTGGCCCGGGCGGCGGAAAACGGAAAACAGGTCACGGTGCTGGTGGAACTGAAGGCCCGTTTTGATGAAGAGAACAATATCCTTTGGGCCCGCCGTCTGGAAAAAGCCGGTGCTCATGTAATCTACGGTCTGGTAGGGCTGAAGACGCATGCCAAAATCATTCTGGTAGTGCGGCAGGAACCGGACGGAATCAAACGATACGTACATCTGGGTACCGGTAACTACAATGACAGTACGGCGAAGCTGTACACCGACATGGGTCTGATGACGGCCAACGACCAGTTTGGCAGCGATGCGTCCGCGTTTTTTAACCTGCTGTCCGGTTATTCCAAGGCGCCCGTCTGGAACAAGCTGGTGATGGCGCCCATCGGACTGCGGGAAAAAATTTATGAGCTGATCGACAACGAGATCCGTATTGTAAAAGAAGGCGGGGAAGGGCACATTATCGCCAAAATGAACTCCCTGCTGGACCAGCCTGTCATCCAGAAGTTGTATGAAGCATCCATGGCAGGCGTGGAAATTGAACTGATTGTGCGGGGCATCTGCACCCTGCGTCCGGGACTGGAAGGTATCAGCGACAACATTACCGTACGCAGCATCGTGGGCCGGCAGTTGGAACACAGCCGTATTTTCTGGTTCGCCAACAACGGGGACGAGCAGCTCTTCATGAGCAGTGCCGACTGGATGCCACGTAACCTGAACGACCGGGTGGAACTGTTCTTCCCGGTGGAGAATGAAGAGCATATTTCGCGAATCAAAGGAATCCTGCAGTTGTATCTGGAAGACAACGCAGGCGCCCACATGATGCAGAGCAATGGGAATTACCGCAGGGTGGTGGCCGGTAAGGGAAAGGAAATCAGTTCACAGAACCTGCTGTACGAACAGGCACAGCTGGCGGCGGCGGAAAACATGGAGAAGATACCCATGGAACAGCGACTGCGCCCCGCGCCCAGACAGGAAAGCGAGGAGTAAGGAGTGTTGTATCTGCAAGGAGTTTCCCGGTAACGTCTGCTCCAAATATTTATAAAGGGAATCTGCAATATATATATTGTTAAATAGCCCATCTTTGTGTTATAATAATACGGAATTTTGAGGAGGGGCGTTATGATGGAAAAATTTGCCGTGACAATCAATCATCACGGGAATTACGGATATATAGAATATGATCCGGCAACAAGGAAAGCAGATGTGCACCTGGGGCTGGAGAAGCCGAAGGCCGCGGTGGAAAAATATCTGGCAGAACCTCATACTTTTAAGGTGTGCTGTGGGCCGACCATCAGGGATTTTAAAGAAGTGACCCTGCACCCGCTGGAAAACCTGGAAAATTTTCAGCTTTGCCTGACCCGGATGTGGGTCTCCATTGATGTGCGGGTGGAATGGAGCATGCCGCCGGGTATGGCGGAAAATCTGTAAAAGGCAATCAAAATGCCGGCGTATAACCGGCATTTTCTCTCTTTACGCGTACCGTATGTACCGTGTATGGTTAAATGTTTATAATTGTTCATATGGTTCCGTAGCTCAGCTGGATAGAGCGACCGCCTCCTAAGCGGTAGG
>DOSQ01000046.1:656-2551 GCA_003512125.1 Acidaminococcaceae bacterium | reverse complement strand
GGGAAATATCCCGGATGATGTCCTCTGTCAGTCCCCGCTCCGTTTTATACACGGAATGGTCTTCGTTGCGGATATCGTACAGGGTGCGTTCGATATCTTCCACAAACGTCTTTTGCTGTTCCATACTCTTAGCCTCGTGCCTGCCCGTTACAAGCTTAACCATTTTAAAACTTCATATGTCTATATTACAGGCAACGCATCACACCGTTGTTTCTTTTATATGTCCAAACCCGTCCCGGTTGATCTGATCCACCAGTTCCGGCCCACCTTCTTCCACGATCCGGCCCTGCATCAGCACATGGACCCGGTCTACCTTCAGTTTATCCAGAATGCGGGCGTTATGCGTAATGATCAGGCATGCATTGTCTCCGTTTTGGAATTTGCTGACGCCCCGGGACACGATCTGCACCGCGTCCACATCCAGGCCGGAATCCGTTTCATCCAGCAGCGCCAGTTTCGGCCGCAGCATCAACAGCTGCAGTATCTCATTGCGCTTCTTCTCCCCGCCGGAAAATCCTACATTTAAATAGCGCTCGCTATAGGACGAGTCGATCTGCAAATCTTCCATCATTTCCTTCAGTTCTTTACGGAACCCAAAAATCCGTTCCCGGTTACCGGTTATCGCCTGTCTCGCCGTGCGCAGCATGTTTTCCACAGTAATCCCCGGAATTTCTTCCGGCGTCTGGAAAGACAAAAAGATACCGGCCCGGGCCCGTTCAAAGGTCTTTAACGCGGTAATATCCTTTCCTTCAAACGTCAGGCTGCCTTCCGTCACCTGATAGCCCGGATGTCCCATAATCACGTTCATCAGGGTAGACTTTCCCGAGCCGTTGGGACCTAAGATGACATGTACTTCCCCTTTTTGAATGGTAAGATCTATACCTTTTAAAATTTCCCTGTCTGCAGCCCCGGCGTGCAGATCATGTATCTCCAACAGCGTTTCTGCCATAATCAATGCTCCTTGTTTCTCTGAATTTCATAATTTTGATTGTATCATTCATTTCATAGTATGTCAATGGGAATAATGTGATTAACTCGGTCATAAGCGCTTCCTCACAAATACGGAAGCATTGATTATCATTCTGCTTTCACAATCTTCCCGCCGCCGATGACACAGCGGTCTTCATCATAAAACACGGCTGACTGTCCCGGCGCGGCCGCCCGTACCGGTTCATCAAAACTAATCCGGAGCGTGTCTTCGCTTTCCATTTTCAGCCAGGCGTCTCCGCCCTTGTGATGATACCGTATCTTCACATTGGCCCGCAGCCTGTTTCCGGCTTCTATCCCCGCAACGCTCATAAAATTCACCGCATTGCACAGGATTTCCTTACTGTACAGAGATTGTTCATCGCCTATCACGATTTCATTATGCGCAGCGTTGATGCTCTTAACATAGGCAGGATACCCCAACGCAAGCCCCAGCCTTTTGCGCTGCCCTACCGTATAATGAATGATCCCCCTGTGCCGTCCGACGATGTTTCCGTCCACATCGACAAAACAGCCTTCCGGCGGAAGTTGTGCGTCCGTTTCTTCTTCAATGTAGTCTGCATACCCTCCCCCGGTCACAAAGCATATCTCCTGGGAGTCCTTTTTATGGGCTACCGGCAAACCGGTTTTTTCTGCAATATGGCGGACTTCCTTTTTGCTTAGTTTACCCAGCGGCATGATGGTACGCGAAAGTTGCTCCTGGGTCAGCCGGTACAGCATGTAGGTCTGATCCTTTTCGGCAAAGGAAGACTGCTGTACCGTATACCGCCCGTTCGGCAGACGGACCAAAGAGGCGTAATGTCCCGTAGCGATATAATCCGCCCGCAGCCTTGCCGCAGCCAACAGCATCTGCTCCCATTTGACATCGCGGTTACAGTCTACGCAGGGATTCGGCGTCAGACCATGTA
>DOSQ01000046.1:0-599 GCA_003512125.1 Acidaminococcaceae bacterium | reverse complement strand
GTAATCTTCGACAAAGGGATCGATCACCTTTTCCCGGAAACAGGAAATGCAATTTACCGCATAATACGGAATATCCAGTTTCTGTGCCACAAGCATGGCATCGCTGATCTCACAACAGCGGCTTTCCTGTCCGTCCGCACCGGACCAGGTGCGCAGTGTGATTCCGGTAACAGCAAAGCCGGCGGCTTTCAGCAGGTAAGCAGTTACCGCACTGTCAACACCGCCGGACATCCCGACAATTACTTTTCGCATGATTATCTAATCCTCTGTTTCATTTACCTGCACCCTTTAAGGAGCAGCTGTTTCGGAGTGTTCCAATAAACAGGAGATGGCTTTATGTATCCGTTCCAGCGCTTCCCAAAGCACACTGCGGGGGCAGGCTGCATTGACGCGCTGGAAACCTTTGCCTGCCGCGCCGAAGATAGCGCCGTTGTCCAGCCAGAGGCCGGCCTTATTTACAATGAGTTCTTCCAGTCCGGTATTGGTAAGTCCCAGTCCGCGGCAATCCAGCCACAGCAGGTACGTTCCCTCCGGCTCGATCAGGCTGATCTGCGGAATATGCTGCTGTAAAAATGCCCTGGTAAAGTTTATGTTCTCAC
>DOSQ01000144.1:1127-5199 GCA_003512125.1 Acidaminococcaceae bacterium | reverse complement strand
CGATACCTGCCAGTATTTACGGAATCGTGCTCCTGTTCTTGTTGCTGGAACGGAAGGTGTTGCAGGTGGATGATATCAAAGAAGTGTCGGATTTTCTGATTTTCATTATGCCGGTGCTGTTTGTGCCTGCTGCCGTGGGGCTGATCGACGCCTGGGGTGAATTGCAGGCGTCGTTAACTGCGTACGTCACCATTATTATCGTAGTCACGCTGATTGTCATGATTGTAACGGGACGGATTACACAATGGTTCTTGCATAATCAAAATGAAAAGGAAACCTGATTTATGAACACATTTTGGGAAACATCAACATTTTTTGGCATATTCATCACGCTGTTCTTTTACGGCATCGGCATGGCCATGAAGCAGAAGGTGAAACATCCGCTGGTCAATCCGCTGCTGCTGGCCATTGTCTTTACGATTTTATTCCTGCGTCTGTTCGGTATCGAATACCAGACGTATAATGAGAGCGCGAAATACATCAGCTATCTGATGACGCCGGCTACTATCTGTCTGGCGGTTCCGCTGTACCGGCAGCTGGATACATTGAAGAAAAATTTTAAGGCTGTCATGTTCGGTATTTCATCCAGCGTTATCGTTACCATGTTTTCAGTGTTGGCTTTTTCACGGCTCTTTGGACTGAACCGTGCTTCCTATGTGACCATGCTGCCCAAATCCATCACAACAGCGATAGGCATCGGGGTGGTTGAAGAATTGGGGGGCTATGTTTCTATTGCGGCGGCTTCCATCATTATCTCCGGCATCCTCGGCAACATGTTTGCGGAATCTGTCTGCAAGATTTTCCGGATTCAGGAACCCATCGCCAAAGGCATCGCCATCGGATGTTCCAGCCATGCCATGGGCACGGTAAAGGCGCTGGAGATGGGCGAAGTGGAAGGGGCCATGAGTTCGCTTTCCATTGCGCTGGCAGGAATTATGACCGTGGTCGCGGCTTCGGTGTTTGCAACACTGCTGTAAGGATACCGTGAATCATTGAAGTATGAAATAAAGACAAAGGGGAATACTATATGAAAGGGATTTTATCTTTTAAAACGTTGTTCGCTGCGGCTTCTTTTATCGTAATGCAGGCGGCCCTGCTTCCGGGTGCGTATGCCGCGAATCCGTTTGCCGACGTCCCGGCCGGACATTGGGCCTATGAAAGTATAAACAAGCTGGCTGCAGCCGGGGTGATTGAAGGCTATGGCGATGATACATTCCGGGGCGACCGACTTATGACCCGGTATGAGATGGCGCAGATTGTAGCCAAAGCCATGGCTAAAGGAGCCAACGTTGACAGGCTGACCGCTGAATTTGCGGACGAACTGGAAGCGCTGGGGGTACGTGTGGCATCTTTGGAGAAAAAATCCGATAATGTCAAGGTTACCGGTGAAGCGTATTATTATTATGCAAGAGCCAACCGTAATGTTACGGAACATGAAAAGAAATTTGAAAACGAACTGCGTACCCGTCTGTATCTGACCGGAAATATAAACGATAATTGGAAGTATGTCGGGCGTATTGAAAACCGGCAGTGGTTCCATGATTATGCCGGAAACGAGGAAACATCATTCGATATTGCAAAAGCAGAAGGCAGGCTGGGGGGATTACATGTAACAGCCGGCAGGGATGACGATGATTTTGCTGACGGTAATGTTTATGATGGAGAATATGACGCGGTGCGGGTGTCCTTCGGTGATAAGTACTATGTCAGCGGTGCCTTTGGGAAGCTGACTGAAATAAACGAAGATGAAACCGCGCCGGCTGAGGGAGAACATTTTGCCAAAACGTTCTGGACTGCGGAAATCGGGACAAAGACGGACGGGTTCGTAAACGGCAGGCTCGGTTACATGAACACAAAACTGGATGCTGACGGAAAAGCTGCCTATAACGGGAAAGACAGGCTTGGCATCTGGTACGCCGGATTAGACTTCAACGTTACGGAAGATCTGGGCCTGAATACCATGTATCTGAAGGGGAACCGGGATACGCTGGCAGGAGGTCAGCCGGTAGACGATGACGGGTTTGTGGTTGGCCTGTCTTACAAAGGCGCTGAGGAGAAGAAACCCGGTACCTGGGGCCTGGAGGCCAGTTACTACCGGCAGGGGCGTTCAACCTACCTGTTGCACACGATAGACGGCTATACGGATTTTAAATCCGGATTTAAAGGCTGGTCTGTTGGTGGTGAGCTGACCGTTGCGAAAAACATGGTATTAGGTGTTTCCTATTATGATACCCGGCCTATGAAGAAAGAAATAGACGGAGATGACACGAGAACAAAAGTCCTGTGGTCAGATTTTACAATCACGTTTTGATTTTACGGGAGGAAGATGTTTATGAAGTATTATTTTCCAAGCTGTAATTTTACGAGATTACGTCCGGAAACTTCTGAACGGGTCAAAAAGTTCATGGAGTCTGCCGGAGTACGCGTGGCAGGTTGCTGCCGCCCCGGGCATAAAGCCCTGTCGGGTTGGAATGATACAGTAATTACTGTATGCGAAACCTGCAGCATTATTATCAGCGAGAACCGGCCGGCTGCGAAAGTGATAAGCCTGTATGAATTTATCGACAACCTGCCGGAGTTTCCGTTCCCGGATTATAAAGGGGAACGTATCACGTTACAGGACTGCTACCGTGCCAAAACGAAAGAAGCGGAAAAGGCGGCGGTGCGGAGCGTACTCCGCAAAATGAATGTGGAAATTGTGGAACTTCCCGGTACAGAAGAAGAAATCAACTTTGACGGCAGCTTTTTGCTCGGGCCCATGCGTCCTGACAATTTTACCCTGGCGCCGCTGCGTTTTGCGGAAATCAAAAAAGATATGAAGTCGAAATCTCCGGAAGAGATTGACGCATATCTTAAGGAGTACTGTCAGCGTTTTACAACAGAGCGCGTAGCCTGTTACTGCAACTCCTGCCTTACCGGACTGGTACAGGGACTGCCGGAAGGAAAACATGCAGTGCATGTGGCGGAACTGCTGTTCCCGTAAAACAGGAACATAAAAAACACCGGCAAGCTCATTCTTCATACCAATGATATGCATTGTGGCGTTACTGACAATCTGTGCATTGATAAAGTTGCACAATATAAAAAGAATTTGCAGAAGCAGGGGCATCCTGTTGCGCTGGTGGATGCCGGCGACGCCATCATGGAATATGTACAGAACCATTTGAACGCTAAAATTAAAGATGGGTACGAAAACCCGTACGGAACAGGGAGGATTAAAATCCGGTGATCCCTGTGATTATGATTGGTAGCAGGGGCAGGACAAGACCGGCACTGGCCGAATGCTTAAACGTTGTCCAATAGGGGAAAAAAGAACAGGCGAGAGCAAAACATAGGAAACGATTGCGTCATTCCATGAGATGAGATGTGCCGTTTTTGCGATGTCTGTTCTTTTTGTTATTTAGTTTGTTTGCTTTACTTCGTCCATGCAGGCACTCAGTTTTGCGTTCCAGATCCGTTCAAACAGATATGCGGCGCCACGGATACCGCAAAGGGGCAAGTCAGTGGCGATGATTTCGTGGTAGGCGGGCAGTACGATGTTGCAATTAACGAAGGGTTTCTTCAAACGTACGAGGCGGCTTGCTTCTAAAGAAGAACCCATAACCAGGCCTCCGCTCCAATTTTCAAAGGTTTCTTTCATAGCTGCGTCGTCTTTTCCGGCGATGCAGATTTTGGTGGCAGCTTTGGGACGGAGGGCTGTGCCCTGTGTAAAATGGATGATCAGATTGCCTGTATCGGCCCATTCGCCACGTACGGCTTCCGCGATGCCGGCTGCTTCGGAGGGAGGGGCGGCGACGAGGATGTTGTCGAACCACAGGGGACCCCACAGCGACTGCATGTTGCTGCTGCGGAACTGAAGCCGGGCATTGACGGCTTCTGCTTCCTGCCGTACTGCTTCCGGATTTTTGGCAGGCAAAACCTCATTGATTTTGTTCAGCCAGTGCAGTGTCCCTTCAATTCCGTAGGGCATACCGGCGGACAGGTACGGTGTGCCGTAATCTTGTTCTAATTGTTTTGCTGCCTTTAACGCCAACTCGTCCCGAACTACCAGATTCAAATCTGCTTCGGGCAA
>DOSQ01000144.1:0-1014 GCA_003512125.1 Acidaminococcaceae bacterium | reverse complement strand
TTCCAGAATGCGGCGGATTTCTTTTATGTCTTCTTCGCCCCGGAAGTACGTAGGAGAAAGGCCCAACAGGTTGACGGAAGGCGTTCCGGAACCGGCTTTAACAGTATTAGTATTACCTGTAACTTGCGCATCGCATCTGCCGTCCATCGAGTTGGTTGCTTCTGCGCATTCCGTGTCTGTTTTTGAATTTTTGCCTGATGTTGTCGCATTGCCTTCGGTATTTCCGTTTTGCGTTTTTCCTTTTTTATAACATAAACCGGTATTGTTTTTGGCGTTCTTTTTTACTTCTTCTATCACGCGCAGCAATGCAATTTCATATCCTTCGGAAAAATCGCCGGCGATACCGCCGCAGTCCGCAGCATAAACGGGGCAGGGGAGTTCGGCTTTGGCCGCGATGCCGGCAATATCGTCGCCAACCAGGCTGACGCTGCAGTTATTGAGGATGAAAATACGTTCCGGCGTGAAGTTCGATTTTACAAAATCCAGACCGGCCAACAGGTCTTTTTCCGTTCCGTAGACCAGCGCATTGCCTTCCGGCTGGGTACAGTGGAAGCGGCGGAGTGCGGAGGCGTCGTAATCCTCTACATATTTCATAGCGTAAAAATAACACCAGAGAGGGCCATTGATGAGCATGAAACTGCCCGGGATGGCATCAAAAAATGCAGAGGCGCCGGTGAGGGCGCAGGTAGACATGTGATGGCAGGAGGTTTTGAAATTCTGATCAGGCATATGCGATTCCTCCTTTGTTTCCGTAACGACACAGCAGTCGGTAAATGGTACGCATCAGGATCAGTTCTCCGTCGGTTCCGGCCAAGGGAACCATGGGGATGAAGAACTGTTTTACCGGATTGTCCGGCAGCTCGTCCGTTGTCAGCAGCACATCGGCCTTCTCAAGACAGTCCTTATAATGGCCATCAGCTGAAATCGCAATATCTTGCGGACCGGCAGCTGTTTTCCATTTTTCCACAGCAGTAATGACAGCATCTTTTTCTTCCGGCATCAGCTTGTCATACA
>DOSQ01000171.1 GCA_003512125.1 Acidaminococcaceae bacterium | reverse complement strand
CCAATTCCAAAAACAAACTGTTCCCCACCATGACGGCCCGGGCCAATATCATCATCAGCGAGGCCGGCAACGTGCTGATGGTTCCCCAGAACTGCATCTTCTACGATGGCGGCCGCAAATATGTGAAAAAATATGACGCAAAGACCAAACAGGAAACCGAGATCGATGTGGAAGTAGGTATGGCCGGCGACGAAAGCATCGCTGTGAAGAGCGACCAGCTGCGCCAGGGCGACAAACTGGTGGTAAAAACACTGAAGGCGAAACAGACCAATAAGATGCGCGGCCCGATGCCGGGCGGCGGGCATTAAAGATTGGAAATGAGGGATGAACATGGCAGATGTCATTGTACTGGAAGATATTGTAAAACAGTTTACCATGGGCGATACCATTCTGCAGGCGCTGGATCATGTGAACTTCAGCGTGGAGGAAGGGGATTTTGTCGCCATCATGGGGCCTTCCGGCAGCGGTAAATCTACCATGATGAATATTCTCGGCTGTCTGGACCGTCCCACTTCCGGTAAATACTACCTGGACGGGAAAGAAGTGGCGGGCCTGAGCGACGACGAACTGGCCCGTACCCGGAATGCCAAAATCGGCTTTGTGTTCCAGAATTTTAACCTGCTTTCCAAAATAACAGCCCAGCAGAATGTGGCGTTGCCACTGGTTTATGCGGGGGTGCCGGAAGAAGAACGGATGGAACGGGCCCGGAAAGCGCTGGAAGATGTAGGACTGGGCGACCGCGTGGGACATAAACCCAACGAACTGTCCGGCGGGCAGCGGCAGCGGGTGGCGATTGCCAGAGCTCTCATTAACAATCCGGCTATTGTCATGGCGGACGAACCTACCGGAAACCTGGATACCAAATCCAGTTACGAGATCATGGAAATTTTTAAAAAGCTGAATGCCATGGGAAAGACCATCGTCATGGTCACCCACGAGCCGGATATCGGGCAGCAGACCAAACGCATCCTGGTGATGCGGGACGGTCACCTGAACAGTGACGAAAGGCTGGTACACGATTATGTTCAATGAGTCAATCAAGATGGCCATTGACGGCATGATATCCAACAAGCTGCGCACGCTGCTGACACTGCTGGGTATCATCATCGGCGTAGGCGCTGTCATTGCCATGGTCAGCCTGGGCTTTGGGGTCAAGGAACAAATCAAAGATAATATTTCCCGTCTGGGCAGCAACCTGCTCATCGTCCAGTCCGGCGGACGCACGGCTACCGGCGCCCGCATCCAGGCCGGCAGCGGGGCGCGGCTGACCGATGAAGATGCAAAAGCCATTGAGAAGAATATTGACGGAATCAAATATGTGGCGCCTATGGTTTCCCGCGGTTACCAGCTGGTGGTGGGAAATCAGAACTGGACGACCAACGTGCAGGGTTCTACCCCTAACATTATCGATATCCGTGACTATACGGTAGAGGAAGGCCGTAACATAAACGACCATGATATGGCCGGCAAGGACCGGGTCTGCGTGATTGGAAAGACCATTGTGGAAAACCTGTTCCCGGACGGGGATCCCGTAGGAAAGACGATCCGCATCAACAAAGCACCCTTCAAGGTGGTGGGCGTACTGGGAGCCAAAGGCCAGTCCTCCGGCGGCCAGGACCAGGATGACGTGGTATTTGTTCCCCTGACCACGGCCATGAACCGCATGATGGGGATAACGTATGTAAATAATATCACCATCCAGGCCATGAATGAAAATGTGATTGACAACGTGCAGGCGGAGGTAGAGAACCTGCTCCGTGTCCGCCACCGGATCAAAAATGCGGATGACGACGATTTTTCTGTGCGTAACCTGGCGGCATTAATGGATACCATGATGAGCACGGCCAATACGATTACCATGCTGCTGGGCTGCATCGCGGCCATCAGTCTGCTGGTAGGCGGTATCGGTATCATGAACATCATGCTGGTATCGGTGACGGAACGTACCCGGGAGATCGGGATCCGGAAAGCGTTGGGCGCTACGTACAATAATATCCTGTTGCAGTTCCTCATCGAATCGGCCGTTATCGGTATCATCGGCGGCTTTTTGGGCGTGGTGCTGGGTATCGGTGCATCCTATGCTATCAGCGCATTTGCAGAGTGGAAGACAGTCATTTCTATTCCGATCATCGTAATTTCCGTAGTATTCTCTGTGGGGATCGGTGTATTCTTCGGTATCTATCCGGCCCGGAAGGCTGCATTGCTGGATCCGATTGAAGCATTGCGCTATGAATAAACAGCATGGCTGCTGCATTACCAGCTGCCGTTTGCGCGCAGCAGCCTCAGAACAGTCAGGCAGCCGTTGTGTTGTGTATGGCGTAGCAGCGTGGAGGGAGCCGAATAAGGAAACACGGCATGAAAAAGGATCGTACCCTGTTACAAAAAATGAAACTGTTTACGCAGGCCTTCTCGGAATTTCTGAGAAGGCCTAAAACCATTTTTGATATGAAAGACCGGTTCCGCCTTCTCGTGTTGTTGCTTGTGGTGATTGCCATTCTGGAAGGCGCAATCTATTGCATAAAGAACGGCAGGTAAAGGAACCGTCGGCTGCTTACTTACTCTTGCACGGACGCATCATATTTTAAAATGTGAAATAAGAGGAGATTTATCCTCGCTTTTATTTACAAAAGCAAGGATAAATTGCTATAATATACTGTAATACTTCTGAAGATGCTGCCTCCTTTTGATGCGGCGCTTCAGATGGATTTCAACAATATGGAAACAGGGAGGCAACGTCATGGAACGGCTGGCAATCATGGGCGGGACCTTTGACCCGGTCCATATGGGACATCTGCGCATGGCCCATGCGGTGCAGCAGCAGCTGGACTTTGACAGAGTCGTGTTTCTGCCTGCGTATCTGCCTCCTCATAAACAGACCCGGTCGGACTGTGCCTCCTGGCAGGACAGGCTGACTATGGTGCAGCTGGCTGTGCAGGGCTACGAAAATTTTGTAGTCAGCAGTCTGGAGTTTGAACGGGGCGGCCTGTCCTACACCTACGATACCGTAAATATTATGCAGGAACTGTGGCCGGATGCGGAGATATACCTGATCATCGGGGAAGATTCCCTGACCCAGCTTTACACCTGGTACCGGGTGCATGACCTGTTGCGGCTGGTGTATTTTGTGGCGGCAGAGCGCCCGGGATATGAAGGCGAGGCTGGCGTAGAAAGGCTGACAAAAGCCTACGGTCCCTGGGCTGCGGAAAAAATCATCCATGCGGAGGTGCCGGAAACGGCTATTTCTTCAACTGAAATTCGCAAACGGCTGCGGGAAGGAAAACCCATCCGGGGCATGGCGCCCCTTGCCGTAGAGCAGTATATTTATGAACGGGGCCTGTACCGGGCGGAGAAGTAAGATATAAATGAAAAGAAGTATTTTGACAGCCACAATGACCCTGCTCGCGTTCTTTTCTATAACGAATGCGGCCTGCGGTGTCATGTCATTCAAAGAAGTGAAGGCAGTAAAGGAACCCATTGTAATGGAAAAAAGAGAGAACAACCCGAGGCTGACAATAGAAGAAATGCGGGCCCTGCTGCAGCAGAGCCTGAAGCCGAAACGCTATGAGCACTCTGTGCGCGTATACGAAACGGCGCTGAAGATGGCAGAGCACTATCATGCAGATAAACAAAAGATCGCGTTAGCCGCGCTGCTCCATGACTGCGGACGCCAGATTCCCAAAGAAGCCAGTGTGGAAAAGGCAAAAGAGCTGGGGATCCCTGTCGACCCCGTAGAAGCCGCCCAGCCTATCCTGCTGCATGCCAAGCTGGGCGTGTATTACGCGATCCATAAATATGGAGTCAGCCCCGATGACAGGGAAGTGCTGGACGCGATCCGGTATCATTCCACCGGTGCGGCGGATATGACGGAAACAGCGAAGATCGTGTTCCTGGCAGACCTGATTGAGCCGGGCCGGGATTTTGAGGGCGTAGAAGAAATCAGGGAAGCTTCTTTTACGGATTTGGACCGGGGCATGTTCCTGTCTTATGAAAACACGATACGCTATCTCCTGGACGACGGCATGCTGATCCATCCCGACGCCATTGCCGGATATAACCAGCTGGCTGCGCGGTACCAAAAGGAAAAAATCAAAGAAAAAAAGAGGAAATAAATGGATTCGGAAAATAGAAACGGTAACCATAATGACCATACGGATGCGGACGGAAGACATTATCACCGTCCCAAACGGCGCAGATTGCGCTGGGGACGGCTGTTTTTGCTGCTGATTGTACTGGCGGTACTCCTGACGACGGTTTTCTGGGGTTCGGTCTGGGTTTATACAAATATCATTCACGCGCCGGAAAAGAAGGTCGTTGCGGCGGATCCGGAAATTGAGAAAGATGAAACGCTGAATAAGCGCATCAATGTACTGCTGCTGGGTATCGATGACGGGGACAGTGAAGCAGACAAAAGCGAACCGAAACGGACAGATGCCATGATCGTAGCCAGCTTTGACCCTGAAGCCCATAAGATATCCTTGATTTCCCTGCCCCGGGATACCATGGTCATCTTGCCTGGCCATACCCAGTATGAAAAGCTGAACTCGGCCTATACTTATGGCGGGGTCACCATGGCCAAGCAGACCATTGCCAACCTGCTTCGCATACCCATCCATTATTATGCGCTGGCGAACTGGCAGGGCTTTATTGAGATTATCAACCTGATTGGCGGCGTGGATCTGTATGTGGATAAAGACATGCATTACGAAGATCCCTGGGCCAACCTTAAAATTGATATCAAACACGGTTACCAGCATCTGGACGGGGAGAAGAGCGGACAGTATGTCCGGTTCCGTTCCGACGAGCTGGGGGATATCGGACGGGTGCAGCGGCAGCAGAAGTTCCTGAAGGCTCTGGGCCTGCAGATGTTCTCTGTGGAAAATATAACCAAAATACCCAAACTTCTTTCCACGGCGAAGGAATATATCGAAACGGATATGGATACGGTCACCATGCTGAAGGCGGCCCGCAGTTTCAATATCATGTCAGACAACAATATCCGGTCCGGCATGCTGTACGGCAACTTCTACGATTCTCCTGCCAGCGGGATCAGCTATTGGCGGTCCAACCGGACGGATATTGAAAAATCTCTGACAGAAGTGGACATTCCCTTTATGGCGATGAAAGAGGATTCCGAATCCGGCGACCCGGTTGACGGCGTGGATGCGCTGGGTGAGGGAAGCAACAGCGATTCCCAGCGAAGCGCCGCGGCGGCTGCGGCCCGAAGGTCTTCTTCCGATAATAAGAAAACGGCTACTGACGTCCGGAAGGCCGAACCGGAAAAGAAAGCAGTGATTCCGCCGAAAGCTGGCAGCACAGGCAAATCCTCTTCATCCGTATCCAACACACCGAAGCCTTCGGTGTCCAATGCGCCCAAACAGGCTCCCAAGAAAAACGCGCCGCCGGTGATACGCAAACCGGTTATCAGTAACAAACCTCAGGCGGCGCCGAAAAATTAGCAGTAGTTCTTTGCACAGGCTTTCGCTTTGTGCAGGTTTTACCGAAAGCGTTCCTGCGTGTGGCAGGATGTTGCTGTGAATCACCGCAGCGTCACGGCTGACGGTGATAGAGATGATAAAACAGAAAAGATAATCCAAACTATAAATATAATGAAAATACGGAGGTAGACTGTATGACCATGCAGCCGAAAGAACTGGCAGAAAAAATTGCAACGATTGCAGATGATAAAAAAGGAAAAGATATATTATTGCTGAACATGGAAGGCATATCCTACATGACAGATTATTTTGTCATTGCCAGCGCATCCAACACCACGCTGGTGCGGGCGATCGCTGATGCCATTGAAGATAAACTGGCGGAAGAGGAAGTGTTCTGCCGTCACAAGGAAGGATATAACGAAGGCCGCTGGGTCCTGATGGATTTTGGTGACGCGGTGGTTCATGTATTCCTGGAAGAAGAGCGGGATTTCTATAATCTGGAACAGCTGTGGGCTGATGCCCCCAGTGAAGCGTTCAAGGGGACCGATGATGGAGAGTAACCTGCAGTACAAAGCCGGTGATGTAGTGACCCTGAAGGTAGTCCGTGTCTCCGACATGGGCGCGTTTCTGGATGCCGGTACCGGTAATACGTCGGACGACATCCTGCTGCATAAGCTGCAGCAGACGACACCGGTAAAAACGGGCGATGAAGTAAAGGTGTACCTGTACCTTGATCCCCGCAAACGCCTGACCGCCAGCATGAAACTTCCTAAAATGAGAGAAGGGCAGTTAGGCTATGCGAAGGTCATCAGTGTAACGCGGGACGGCGGCTTCGTGGACATCGGGGCGGAGCGGGGCGTGTTCCTGCCCTATACGGAAATGCTGGGCCGGGTGAATCCCAACCAGAAGATATGGATCAAACTGTACCGGGACAAGAGCGGCCGGCCGGCGGTAACCATGAAGGTGGATAAGGACCTGGCCCGGGTTGCGAAACCAATTGGCGCCGAAGTCAAGATCGGGGATTCAATTACCGGAACAATCTATAACATTACCCATGAAGGCTTTTTTATTTTTACCAATGACCGGCATATCGCGTTCCTGCACCGGAGCGAGGCGGACCCGAAACGGTATCTTGCTTATGGTGAACAGGTCACGGCCCGTATCACCTTCATCCGGGAGGACGGCCACGTGGATGTATCGTTGCGCAAGCAAAAAGAAAATGCCATGGTGGACGACGCGCAGGTGATTCTGGACACGCTGCAGTCCCGGAACGGGCGCATGCCATACTGTGACGATACGCCGGCGGAGATCATCAAGACCAAGTTCGGCATTTCCAAGGCTGCCTTCAAGCGGGCGCTGGGCCGGCTGATGAAAGAAGGCAAAGTGTACCAGGAGGACGGCTGGACGATTTTGAAGTAATCGGAGGTTATCGCTATGAAAAAATCTTCCATTATTCGTACCGCAGCTTCTGCGGTGCTCTGTCTGTCGCTGACGACCGGCGCGGTTATGCCGAAGCAGGCCCTGGCCTGGGACTGGCTCTCTGCCGGTCTGGCTTTGTTCCAGGTAGGGGCGGAGTACGCCTACCTGAACAAACAGGTAAACTATCTTGACAACAAAGGCCGTGATGATTACATGGGCCAGATCAAGGATAAATACGGTGTTAACACGGACCCTACGGCCAACGCCATGCTGTCCCGTATCATGACCAGGTTGTCCGACGCGGTGGCGCAGACCGATGATTCGATTGTAAAAAAACCATACAATTATTTTGTCAATAACGATAAATCCTTTAATGCCTTTTGTACGCTGGGGCATAATATGAGCGTCAACATCGGCGCCTTCGATAAGTTGAATTACAATGAAGACGAACTGGCTTTTGTCATCGCCCATGAAATGGGGCACGGGCAGAAAAATCATCCCGCAGCCGGGGTGAAGCGTGCGCTTCCGGTATCGCTGGTGGCTGCCCTGTACGCCAGCCAGAACCGGAACACCGCTTCTTCCATCGGTGCGGCAGTCGTAAGTACTGTCGGCACGGCCAAGTGGGTGACCAAACCCATGGAAAGCCAGGCCGACAAGATGGCTTTTGATTACGCTGTGGCAGCCGGGTATAACGTGGGCGCCGGCGCAGCCCTGTGGCAGCATATCCTGGAACAGAACGGAAGCAAATCCAGCGGCTTCGCCGAGCTGTTCAACGACCATCCGACCAGCATAAGCCGACGCACCAATTATAATAAGAAGATTACAGAGTGGAGCGGGAATCAGGTGAAAGTCAATGAAGAAGACGGCCTGATCACCGTAGCGCGGAAACCGTTTTATACACCGGAAAAGACAAGTACCATGAGTCCGCAGGAACAGGCCTTCCTGATTGCCGGGAACCTGGCTGCGGTATTCCACGACGGCAGGCAACACGAAACGGTATGGACCAACAGCGAAAATATGCTGCTGGTAGGGGAGCAGCCGGTCATGAGTTTTGACGGTGTTGCAGATGCAGGTTCGATCGAAAACAGGCTGCGGGATATTTTGAGCAACAGTAAAGGTGCAGTAAAGATTGATGCCGGAACGAAGGTTTAGATAAAGGTGATCAGAAAAAACCTAAACAGAACTGAATTAAAGAAAAATACTTATTGAAATTAGTTACTATTTGTGATAAAATACATCTGATTTGGTTCATGTTTCTGATATAACTTGTCGGAATCTTTGCGTGTTATTGTGGAATTGGAGAGGAAACCAGGCAACTCGCCCGAATAAGCAAACGAAATGCAGAGCCTTCT
>DOSQ01000157.1 GCA_003512125.1 Acidaminococcaceae bacterium | reverse complement strand
GTGGGAGAAATCCAGAGCCGGCTGGAGCACAGCGGCTTTTATTCCCTGGACAGCCGTATCGAAGACTTCTCCAACGGCCTGGGTCTGGGTGACATCGGTCTGGATAAGGACGTAGCCGAACTCTCCGGCGGGCAACGCAGTAAGGTTCTGCTAGCCAAGTTGCTGCTACAGGACTCGGATATACTGTTGTTGGACGAGCCTACCAACTATCTGGATGTGGACCACATCCGCTGGCTCACCCGCTTCCTGCAGAATTATGAGAACGCTTTTATCCTGATTTCCCACGATGTACCCTTCTTAAACGATGTAGCCAACGTCATCTACCATCTGGAAGGCTGCCAACTGACCCGATATACAGGTAATTACGACAAGTTTCAGGAACTGTACCAGATTCACAAGGCCCAAATAGAAGCGGCTTATGTACGACAACAGCAGGAAGTAGCGAAACTGGAAGACTTTATCGCCCGGAACAAGGCCCGGGTAGCCACCACGGGCATGGCCCGCAGTCGCCAACGCCAATTGGACAAGATGGAAATGATTGAAAAACCGGCCGAACGGCCCAAACCTCACTTTCGTTTTCAGCCGGGACGGACTCCGGGGCGTTTTCTGGCAGAAGCGGAGGAACTGGTACTGGGTTACGACAGCGCTCTCACCCGCCCTGTCTCTTTTAAGCTGGAACGCAATAAAAAAGTGGCAGTCCGGGGCGTTAACGGCCTGGGCAAGACCACCCTGCTAAAGACTATCCTGGGGATGATCCCGCCCTTTGCCGGAAAAATCCGACAGGGAGATTTCCTGCAACCCGGTTATTTCGAACAGGAAGAGCGGGTCAAAAATGAAAAGACCGCCCTGGAAGACGTTTGGGAAGCATACCCGGGTCTTACCAATGCGGAAGTTCGGGCCGCTCTGGCCGGTTGCGGGCTGACTAACGAACATATCACCACCAAGGTTTTTGTATTAAGCGGCGGCGAAGCGGCCAAGGTGCGGCTGTGCAAACTGATGTTAAAGGAAGTGAACTGGCTGGTTCTGGACGAACCTACCAACCATCTGGATGTGGAAGCCAAAGAAGAACTGAAAAAAGCCCTGATTGAATTTAAAGGATCCGTGCTGTTAGTCTCCCACGAGCCGGAATTCTATGAAGACTGGATCGATGAAGTCTGGAATATAGAAGACTGGACAACGAAGATAATATAATGCTATAAGCGATTAAATCCAGCTGTAAAGATAAAAACGAAAAACCGTACACGATGTTTTGCTTATGTCCCCGTCCTTACCGCATGACTCCTGCTCTTAATATTATTTGTACTCCTAAAAGTAAAAAGCGCCGAAATGGCGCTTTTTATTTTTATTTTTTATACCTCTGTTACCCACAGTCCATGCAGATTGCAGTAGGCGAAAACCGCTACCGGCTTATCTCCGTCTACCAGAGCAAACTGCGCCTCAGGTTTATCGTCAATTGTAAGGGCCCGGCGTTGCCCCCCCTTCTGGGTCTGCAGATAGATCCAGTTGATATGATGGGCCGCTGTCATGGGATGCTCCGCACTGCCAATCCTGACAGTAACAATGGACTCTGCCACGGAAACCACAGGCACATGCTTTTCCCTGGACGCATCTACACTATTGGCACGCATCATTTCCAAAGGTTTTCCGTCACAGGACAGCCCCTGCGGAGATCCTTCCACCAGCCCGACGATTACACCGCATTCATGACAACTGTAAAATCTCGAATCCATAGCTATCCCTCCTCAGCATACTATTTCAATATTATTATACACCATAGCTCGGGCATATGTCTAATGAATTTAATCTGTTTAGCGGTCTTTCTCTGCTGGTTTTTCCTGGTATTTCATCATATCGTCTTTCAACCACGGCATCTGTTGTAACAGTTCGGATTTCTGGACCTCTGACACTTCCATCGCTGCCAGGATATTTCCTGCCAAGGGAGAAGTCCGTTTCGCCGCGCTGCCGGAAGACAGCAGATTTCCGTTTTTATCTGACAATGTCTGTTCTACGGTAAGGAACCAGTTGTTATTATGCTGATTGGTATCTGCATGGAACTTCAGCTGCAACAGATATTTCGCTTTATATTTCCGAATTGCTTCATAGGGATCAGCGGGATCCCGTACTATTACATAATTAGGAAACAGGGCTTTATATTCGTTCAGCATGAAACGTTCCAGCAATTCCATGGAAGTTTCTATATCAGATGCACCTCCATCCTTTTTGACCGTACCGTTTCCTTCAACATGTAATACAATTACAGGCCGGCCTTTGGCACTGTACCGCATATCCGGCCAGTCCTGCATAATTCCTTCTGCAACAGCGTTGTCAACAGCACTATAATAGTTTTTCAGACCTGAATCCAGATACAGATGCAGGAAATGATTCATATTGTTGAATGTTTTGGGAATCCGAAACCGTACTTCTTCCCCAAACTGTTTGTAATTACGCAGCACTGCCTGCAATACCAGCGGTACAGGATCCTGCGTATTCGTAACACGAATCAGGTCCAGGCGGTTCCCATATATCTGTTTAAACGCTTTATTCCCAACAGCGGGTGCGCCAAAGGTAATTACCTGAATCCTGTCCGGATCAAAGCCAAAATCAATTAACCGCTGTCCCACAATTGTTGCGACCGCACCTCCCAGGCTGTGACCGGTCAACAGCAGGCGCGCGTCTTTTTCCCCACGGTATTGCTGCAGAAATTCATACGAAACGGAATCCAGCAGCATGCGCAGAGAAAGATCTGCATAACTGTTAAATCCCTTGTGCACTTTAGGCAATGTTGTAGTACCGGCCTTTTTTGCCGTTACTTTTACCATTTCCCTGTCTTTTGTTCCACCGGGACGGGTGCCGGCTATTCTTTCCGTTTCTTCCAGAGTGTTACCGCCATAAACGACCTGCCCCGTCACAAAATCCGCAGCCCAGTCTTTCTTTTCCGCACTGCCCCGGAAAGATATTACGTACATCGGTCTTCCGGCAGCCGTACATCCTTTTGCGGTAATAAAATGGACCGTCGTTTTTCCGTCCGTGATCCGATGCGGTGTAAAATCCCAGCCATGACCGTGCAGATAAGCCATCTCTATCCCATTCTCCGGCGCATATGCTGCCGAAGAGGCTATGGTGGAAAAAAGAATGGAATAAGCCTTGTTATATTCCATTTTCCGCTGCCTTATCTCTTTTGTATCTTCCGGCGAAAACATAAGGCTCCCCTGAGGTATTTCAGCAGACGCCGGCAGGTACACAGAAAAAAACATTATAAGGAGCATACCTGCCAATATGATTCTTTTCATAATGCTTCCCTCAAACAAAAGAATAACTCATAAGATAAAAGGGCACTTCCTTCTCAGGAAATGCCCTTTGGTTCATGCGAATGGATCTGTAGAAAATCTTTCCAAACAGATTATTTTACAGGAACAACGTTAGCTGCCTGTTCGCCGCGGCTGCCTTCAACCACGTCGAATTCAACAGTCTGGCCGTCTTCCAGAGTTTTGTAGCCTTCAACCTGAATAGCAGAGAAATGTACGAATACATCGCCGCCGTCTTCACGTTCAATAAAACCATAACCTTTTTCTGCATTAAACCATTTTACTTTGCCTGTCATCTTGCGGGCCTCCTAAAAAAATACTTTAGCCGGTGATTTATTTTCTCACCAACGTTCATATTATATGACAAAGGAAGCAAATATGCAAGTAAAATGTTTGCAGAAAATTATAGTTATTCCAAATTATTCCTTCAACACTTCTACTTTTTCCATAATCACAGGATCCAGAGGCCTGTCCCGGAAATTTGTCGCTACCGCTCCGATCTCATGTACCACATCCATCCCCTTGATGATTTTACCAAACACAGCATGATGCCCGTTCAGCCAGGGAGTGGGTGCCAATGTGATAAAGAACTGGCTGCCACCGGTATTGGGACCGGCATTGGCCATGGAAAGAATTCCTTCTCCGTCATGCACCAGCCCTTCGCCGAATTCATCTTCAATCTTATATCCCGGACCGCCAGCACCCGTGCCGGTAGGATCGCCGCCCTGAATCATAAAACCATCGATAACACGGTGAAAAATCAGACCGTTATAAAAGCCCTTTTCCGTAAGGTCAATAAAATTTTTGGTTGTCTTCGGAGCTTTTTCTTCAAACATCTGTGCCACAAAAATACCTTTGTTAGTAGTAAACTGTATTTTTCTTTCTGTCATTATAATTCTCCTTTTTCCATTTTCTGCTTTCTCTTCAACAGGTAAACCAACAGGTACAACCCTGTGCCGACAGCTGTACCGATACAGGGCAGGAAGATGATACCTGCCGCATTACCCCCGAAATAAATCAGAAGGCCCACAGCAATCAGAAATACTGCCTGAGTACATTGAAGGCGAGAGGTGACAAGGTAACGGTTATTCCGGTCATCCCGGGCCGTACTGAACCCTGCCACAGTCAGCTGAGGCAGGAACAGGATGAAAGCGATACCCATCAAATACAAATAATTTACCGATAGAACCGGAACTTCCGTATTGCGGCCGGTAATGACGCAAATGGCAAAGGCAACGCCGGCCAGATACAGACTGCGGTAATAGCCGCCTTTGATCTGGCTTTCCAAAACATAACAGATACCCGTGATGACGGGGAACAGCCAGTAACCTATATATCCCATCCAGAATGCAGAACCTAAGATAATGGCGTTATCCCCAATGCGGTGCCGGGAGCCGGAAGTCCGGTTAAACATCCGGCAGATGAACAACACCCACAGCAAACCAATGACGCCGTTAATATCCACACCCAGAAATGCTTCCAGCCCCAATGTGATAAACGCGCCCAGCAAGGCGCCCCATTCCCGTCCCGGTTCCGGGTCTACCTCCCGGCCGATCAGGTAGGCAAAGAAAAAACCTGCAGCATAGCTGACACCGTCCAGCATAATGCTGCCTGTCTCAGTTCCCGTTACCTGACGGAAAATCAGAAGAATGATGGTAGCAGCCAGTGTACCCATGATGGCAATCCGGTTGAACCAGTCGTCAAAATAGAAAGGCCTGCCCAATCCGAAATTTTCATTGGATACCTCTTCCCGCCGCACCGTCTTCGCAAATTTATTTTCCCTTTTAGCCATAACTCACAAACAATCTCCCGATATCAGTCCATAATCTTTTCGCCGTGATAGGCTTCACCATCGGCATCAGGCAGGATGCCATAACCTTCCGTCCACAGGGTCTTATATTTGATAGCCTGATGATGGATTGTGTCCAAATTTCCTGCCGGCAACTTTTTAATGCATTTTGCCGGAATGCCAGCCATCAGGGAATATGGCTCCACAATTGTTCCCTTGGTTACCACCGCACCAGCGGCAATCACGCTTCCGGTCCCTACTACACAACCATCGAGGACAACAGAGCCCATGCCGATTAGCACATGGTCTTCAATAGTGCAGGCATGCAGGGTGGCGCAATGACCTACCGTTACAAAGTCACCCACGATGCAGGCATAGCGGTCTGCCACATGGAGACAACTGTTGTCCTGGATATTGGAATACCGTCCGATTTCAATACGGTTTACATCTCCGCGTACCGTGCAATTAGGCCATACACTGGAGTATTCTTTCATTTTAACCATACCGATAACATCTGCGCTTTCGAATACATGGGCTTTCGCGTCAACATCCGGGCTGATTCCCTTAAATTTTCTTAACATGTAATAAACCTCCTTAATATTTTAAACTCTAACTCTTTCATCAGGCTCGAGCCTGTTATCTAACAATAAAACTACTCCCGCTCCTACCAGTTAATCAGGAGCTTACCGGTGTTCTATCCAAGGTATCCCCTGCTTTTGCGCAATCTTGTCACAGCCGTATATACTGCAGCCAATAGCAAAACCACGCCCGTAAAAAACAGTACAAACTTTGTCGGTATGAAGTCGCCTAAAAAGCCTCCTAATAACGGACCCACCACACCGCCGAACTGCTGCGCCGAAGTGGTGAGGCCAAATGCCTTGCCGCGCATTTCCCGGGGCGTCACTTCAACCAATGTGGAGTTAATATTAGGCACCGCCCCGGACAGGAACAAGCCGTAGATAAACTGGATTGCTGCAAATTCCCAGATTGTTCTCACAAAAACCTGACATAAATTCACACAGCCTGCACAGAACAATACAAGACACAGTGTCTTCACAAAGCCACAACGTTGTCCCCGTTTTCCCCAATAAGGTGAAGCGATAATACCCGCAATACCGGCCAGGGAAAATATCCAGCCGCTCATGGTAACGGATGCGTCTCCCGCACTGCCCATCAGTTCTTCCACATATAGCGTAATCAGTGGCTGAACCGTCATGATACAGGTCTGCACCAGAAAAAACATAAACATGACATACAGGAGACCGCGGTTATGCAGGGCCAGTGTCAGATCACGGATAACATGCATCTGCTGCCGGGCAGACTCTTTGCTGATAGGAATATCCCTGACAAAAAAAATCACCAATAATGTAACAAGAAACAAGCAACCGGAACCTACGAAAAAAGAAGTCCTCATACCAAACCACACGGACAGGTAACCGCCCATCAACGGTCCCAGAATCTGTCCGCTGGCCAGGGCTGCCTGCATCCATCCCATGCCCCATCCCAGTTTTTCTTTGGGAAGCGTTGAAGACACCAGAGACATGGAAGCAGGAACAAAACCGCTGATTAGTCCCGTCAGGACACGTACAGCCAGCATCTGGGGAGCTGTCTGGACTATGGCGCCCAGCATATAAGTCACAGCAAGACCAAACCCGGCCCGGATAGCCATTTTACGCTGCCCTACCCGGTCAGCCCAGGCACCCCAGTAAGGCGCCATAAAGGCAGCACCCATAAAAGTAACCGCGTACACCAGACCGGACCAGAAATTCAACTGATCCGGGGGTACATGCAATTCTTTTTGCAAATAAACAGGCAAAAAAGGAATACAGGCAGTAAAACTGGCACAGGCCAGAAACACGCCCACCCAAAGCACGATCAGGTTCTTTTTCCAATTTACAGAACCGCGTCCGCGCTCATCCAGCAAAAACATATAAATCACCGCCGTATTCGTTTATACATTATAACATAAGAATTTTTGAAATAAAACACTTTCACCTGTTTCGTCATACAAGATTTTTGGTATAATGATATTAGCTTCGGCTGAAACTGCCCATATTGTATATTACGGAGACATACTTTTTATGAAAAAGACACTTGCACATCTCTTTATCACATTCCTGATCATGAACTGCCTGGCCTGTACCGCCTGCACCAAAGAAAAACCGCAGACTCCGGCGCCCAAGCCGCCGCTGCCTTATAAAATCAATCTGGTGTGGCAGCACGACCATAAGCCGGAAGTGGATCTTTCTGCACTGGACAAAGTTCCCGGCGTCAACGTAGTCTCCCCCTGTTGGTATGTTATCGACAATGAATTTGGAAAACTACAGGACAAAAGCATAGAAGGCTACGTGGAACTGGCCCACGCCAAAGGCTATCAGGTCTGGCCCCTGATCACCAACGGATTCAAGCCGGACCGCACCAAAAAATTGTTGGACGATGAAAATGCAAGGAAATATGTCATCGAACAATTGCGCCAGCAATACCAGAAGCACAAGTTCGACGGTATCAACCTGGACTTTGAGCATATTTACGAAGCGGATAAAGACCGGATTACAGAATTTGTAAAGCATATCCGGAAAGCCACACAGCAGGATAAACTGATTCTGAGCATGGACGTAACCGTGCCAAAAGGCAGTCCCAATTGGTCCCTTTGCTTTGACCGGAAAGCACTGGCGGAACATCTTGACTACATGATGGTGATGGCTTATGACCAGTATTCCGGTGCCAGTCCGGAAGCCGGCCCCACGGCAGGTTATGACTGGGTGGAACGTGGCATCAAAAACACCCTGGAAGAAGTACCAGCCCATAAACTGGTGCTGGGTATCCCTCTGTATATGCGTCTTTGGCACTACGACAAAGATAAAAAGCGCTTTTTCGCCAAGACCCTGAACATGCCCGGAGCAGAAAAAATCATGTCCGAAAAAGCTAACGACGAAACCTTCCGCTGCCGTTGGCTGGATAAAGAAAAGGTAACCTATGTTTCCTATATGGAGAACGATGTCCCTTATTCATTCTGGCAGGAAAACATAACCAGCCTGGAACACAAGGCAAGTCTGGTCAAAACATACGGACTGGGTGGCGTGGCCAGCTGGCGGTATGGATTTGAAAAACCGGAGATCTGGCCCATGCTGGAAGAAAAACTGAAAGAGGAGAAGTCTGATAAAGAAAACAAAACCAAATCAGGAAATGATATAAAAAATGAAACAAAAAACAAATAAAAAAACAGACCCTGCGCAAAACGCAGGGTCTTCATTTTTAATTGGTGCGGTAGAGAGGATTTGAACCTCCACGGGGTCAACCCCCACTAGCTCCTGAGGCTAGCGCGTCTGCCGTTCCGCCACTACCGCATGTTTCTGACATTCATCAGAACGCTTATTCAATATACAACAAATTCTGAATTCTGTCAAGAACTTTTTTACGATTTTCAAATTAATACTTATGGTGCGGTTGATGGGATTTGAACCCATACGAGGTTACCCTCACCACCCCCTCAAAGTGGCGTGTCTGCCGTTCCACCACAACCGCGGGAAGCATTAGTTTGCAACGTGATTATATTAGCATACTTGACAAGCTTCGTCAATGCTTTTTTACAGATTATCTCTTTGCAATCTCTTTAGGATGAGCAATGGTCTGATATCCTTCAATCGCCAGCACAAACGCCAAAATCACCAACAGCGTGCCGATGCCGGCCTGTGCATACGGGCCCCAGTCTGCAGCGCCTTTGGCAATGATGCCCAGCTGGTTGCGAACCGTCAGGAACAGGGAGCAGATGGTTACGATCAGCATGAAGGTCATAGGGAACAGGAACATCTTGTTGTTCTTGCCCGCATTGCCCAACCAGGTTGCCACTGCCAGCAAACCGATACCGGCCAGCAGCTGGTTGGCAGCACCGAACAGACCCCAGATTTTGGCAAAACCGTTAAGGCCTAACAGAACGCCCAGCACTACGGTAAGGATGGTAGCAAAATAAGGATTAACCATAAAGGAACGGAAACCACCCTTTACATCACGCACAGTCTCACCGGGTTCAAGCCAGAATTCCTGGAACATGAAGCGGGCCAGACGGGTAGCCGTATCCAGAGAGGTCAGGCAGAATGCGGAATAGGTCAGTACTAACAGGGTGTAGAAGGAATTTTCCATGCCTTCCAAACCGGGAATAGCAGCAACCATAGCTGCGATGCCGCCGGCAAAAATGTCCGTGGCGCCTTTGGTGTGACCGGTTGTCCGGGCATAAGCGATAGCGCAGACGGTGATGATGGCCAGTACGCATTCCAGCAGCATGCCGCCGTAAGCGATGGGCTTGGCGTCGCTTTCCTTATCCAACTGTTTAGAGGTGGTACCGGAAGAAACCAGGGAATGGAAACCGGAAATAGCGCCGCAGGCTACGGTGGTGAACAGAATCGGGAACAGCAACTGTACACCGTTGCCGTTGTCTACAGCAAAACCGGTCACAGCCGGGAACAGTTTCGGGTCGATATCGGGATGGGCGCCTACGATACCTACGATAGCTACGATCAACATAGCATACAGCAGGAAGGAGCTCAGGTAGTCACGGGGCTGCAGCAGAATCCAGACCGGCGTTACGGAAGCAATGGTGATGTACAGGCCGATGATCCACATCCAGGTCTTGGTGGTAAAATAGAAAGGATGGAAATTCATGCCGATAGCCATGCAAAGTACGATAGCAACTATACCTAAAATAGTGGAAGTCATCATGGAAGCATGACGGCGGTATACAGCAACGCCGAACACGATGGCAATCAGGATGAACATAATGGATACCATCGCCACGGAAGCGTTGGTAGCGCTGGCTTTGTAGTCTATAGCGCCGTTTACCACTTTGGCGCCAAAAGTGGATGCTACGATAGCTGCAAAGGCCGCAACAACCAGGATCAGGGTCAGATACGAGAAAATAATGAAAAGACGTTTTGCCCGGCGGGACATGTTGGCAGAAATAACTTCACCGATTGACTGACCTTTATGACGTACCGACGCAAACAGGGCACCGAAGTCATGGACGCCGCCGAAGAATACGCCACCCACCAGAATCCACAGGGTCACAGGCAACCAGCCGAACATGGCTGCGCCAATCGGGCCGGTAATGGGGCCTGCACCGGCAATAGACGAAAAATGATGCCCCATCAGTACAGGAGCTTTGGCAGGCACATAGTCCACGCCGTCTTCCAATGTATGGGCCGGTGTTGGAATGTCTCCTTCCCCAACGCCCCACTGTTTGACCAGCCAGCCGCCATACATGACGTAACCGCAGAACAGTACGGCTATGCCGATAAGAAGTAATACCAGTGTGTTCACAATAAATCCTCCCTTGCTTTTTTACGGAAACGCCTGGCATATGCGCTTCCGGGAAAACGCTGTTTCCTAAT
>DOSQ01000069.1:994-25825 GCA_003512125.1 Acidaminococcaceae bacterium | reverse complement strand
CGAAGCTGGTAACCCCGATGCCGGAGCCCATGTCGATATATTCTTTGCCTTCTGCGTCTTTTACAATGCTCCCTTTGCCTCCGACGATTTCCACTGGGAAACGCGCATAGGTATTCGCTACATATTTCTGGTCCAGTTCCTGTAGTTTGCTCATGTTCTCACTCCCCTGTCACCATGGTGCCTGCGCCTTCATCCGTCAGCAGTTCCATCAGGATGGAATGGGGCACACGCCCGTCCATAATAATTACATTTTTCACGCCCTGAGTGATGGCATCTTCGCAGCATTTCACTTTCGGCAGCATGCCGCCTGCAATGACACCTTCTTTCTTCAGTTGTTTTGTTTCCGCAATGGTTACGGCCGGAATCAGTGTTTTATCATCATCCTTATCCCGCAGGATGCCCGGCACGTCTGTCATCAGGATGAAGGTTTCTGCTTTTAGTGCCCCTGCAATACAGGCCGCAGCTGTATCTCCATTGATATTGTATGCATTACCCTGGTCATCGCAACCCACCGTGGAAACAACGGGAATATAACCTTTTTCTAACAGGTCCAGAATGGGTTTTTCGTTGACCTCTTTCACAGCACCCACATAGCCTAGCCTGGGATCTTTGATTTTACATTTGATCAGGTGCCCGTCCACGCCTGAAAGCCCGATAGCATTTCCGCCGTGCATCTGAAGCAGGTTGACCAGAGATTTATTTACCTTCCCGGCCAATACCATCTCTACAATATCCACGGTTTCCTTGTCTGTCACCCGCAACCCGTCCACAAATTCTGACTGTTTCCCAAGCCGTTCCATAAGGTCATTGATTTCCGGTCCGCCACCGTGTACCAATACGATTCTAACGCCCACGTGCCACAGCAGCACAATGTCTTCCATGACCTGCTGCTTCAGAGTTTCGTTGATCATGGCGTTGCCGCCGTATTTGATAACAACAATCTTTCCGTTGTGCTTTTTGATATAGGGCAGAGCCTGCACCAGAATTTGGGCGCGCTCAGCATTGGAATAGAAGCATGGCATTTTATAACACCTCTGTTAACACATTTTTTTGCTTACGTGGAGATTTTTGCGAAGGACAAGGAAAGGGCCGCTGGCGTAGTAGTACTACGCCAAAGGGTATTGCGTATCCATTCACAAAAAGCACCCTAAACACTTACGAACGGTAATCGCCGTTAATCTTCACATAATCATACGTCAGGTCACAACCCCAGGCTGTGGCGCTGGCGTTGCCGCTGTTCAGATTCACTAAAATCGTGATTTCTTTTTCCAACAGAATTTCCTTGGCTGTTTCTTCAGAGAAATCTACCCCAGCCCCGTTTTGGCACACCGGCAGGATCCCTTTGGCAGATTGGAAGGCCACGTCCACTTTATTCACTTCCAAATCCGCACCGCTGTACCCGATGGCGCAGAGTACGCGTCCCCAGTTGGCATCGGCGCCGAACATAGCGGCTTTCAGCAGGCTGCTGGTGATCACGCTCTTGGCTACCACGGCAGCCGTTTTTTCATTGGCGGCGCCGGTTACGTCACATTCCAGCAGTTTGGTAGCACCTTCCCCGTCTCCGGCGATGGAACGGCACAGCGCAATCGTTATGGTGTTCAGCGCTTGCATAAAGATATCAAAGGCAGGACCTTCTTCTGTAATCTCCGCATTGCCGGCCATGCCGTTTGCCAGAATGGCCACCATATCATTGGTAGATGTATCGCCATCCACGCTGAGCATGTTAAAAGTTTTCTGTACATCGTGGCTCAGCGCTTTCTGCAACATCGGTGCAGAAATGGCCGCGTCTGTGGTGAGAAATACCAGCATGGTCGCCATGTTGGGGTGGATCATGCCGCTTCCTTTGGCAATACCGCCCATGTGGCATGTCTTGCCGCCAATCGCAAATTCTACCGCAATCTTTTTCATTACGGTATCGGTGGTCATGATGGCTTTGGCGGCTTCGTCGCCTCCAGCCTCCGATAACGCGCCCACCAGTTTGTCCATGCCGTTGGCAATGGGAGTGATATTCAGTTTCTGTCCGATGACGCCGGTAGACGCCACGACAACATCGTCTTTGCTGATTCCCAGCTTTTCCGCAGCCAGGGCACTCATCTTTTCGGCAATTTCAATTCCGTCGCTGTTACAGGTGTTGGCATTGCCGCTGTTACAGAGAACCGCCTGGGCGATACCGTCAGCAATATGCTGTTTTGTAACAGTGAGAGGCGCGCCTTTCACCAGATTCGTCGTATAAACCGCTGCTGCGTGAGCTGGAACCTTGCTGAAAATCAGCGCCAGATCGTTCTTATTATTTTTCTTCCGGATACCGCAGTAAATACCGCTTGCGGTAAAACCTTTTGCGGCGCAGACACCGCCCTCTATCTGTTTCATCCTTTTTCCTCCAAATATTTAATCATTACGCCTTTTTCTCGTTAGTCTGCCTGTACGCCAGAAGTACTGTGACACTGACATATTCCTTTGATTTAAATTTCCAGTCCTGTCGTTTCCGGCAGCCCCAGCACAATGTTCATGTTCTGGATGGCCGCGCCGGAAGCCCCTTTCCCCAGGTTATCGAACCGGGAAACAAGAAGAATCCGGTCCTCATTGCCCGTTACAGTAATTTCCATGTCGTCCCGTCCGGAAAAGGCCGCTGCGGACAGGAAACCTTTTTCGTCGGCCGTTTCTTTAAAATGAATGAGAGGCCCTGTGTAATACTCCGCATAAACCTGTCGGACATCGGACATGCTGCCCTTCAGATCTTTTTTGAACAGGGGCACTGTGACTTCCATGCCGCTGTAAAAGTCTGCAACGATAGGACAAAACACCGGACTGTTTTCCAGTCCGCAGACCACGTTCATCTCTTTCAGATGTTTATGGATCTGTCCCAGAGCGTATTGTCTGGGAGCATTCAGCAGCGGACTTCGATGCGGGTCCTCGTATTCTGCGATCATATTTTTTCCTCCGCCGGAGTATCCGGTCAGGGAAAAACAGGTAAGCCATGTATCTTTTGCCAGCAGTCCCTTCTCCACCAGAGGCACCACTAACGCGATAAAGCCGCTGGCATGACAGCCCGGATTGGCAATACACTTCGCTTTTGCAATTTTTTCTTTGTATCCGGTCAGCTCCGGCATGCCGTAGGCCCAGCCTGTGGCCGTCCGGTGGGCCGTAGATGTGTCGATGATTACAGCACCGCTTCCTTTTGCCAGTTCCACCGCTTCTATGGCCGCCGCGTCAGGAAGGCAGAGAAAAGCCACGTCGGCTTTCTGAAATGCGGCCCGCCGAGCGCCTTCATCCTTACGAAGCGTTTCGTCCAATGTAATCAGTTCTATATCGTTACGCATGCATAATCTTTCACGAATTCGTAAGCCGGTCGTACCGGAACTTCCGTCAATAAAAACTTTTATCATGATTGACCTCGGCTCTTACATACAAAATTATAAACTTAAAATGCAGACAATATGATTAAGCATATAATAGATGAATTTACCTTTTCTGTCAAGCTATTTTTTGTATATTTATTAAATCTTTATGCATTTTAATAAATCAAAAAACAGGCGGCCTGCCCCTTATACAGAACCGCCTGCTGATACGTTTCCGGACCGATGCCAGCGTTGGCGCGTTTTTAGTTAATCTCCGAAAACTTAAAGTATTAATTATTTCTTTTCCATAAAAAATGGCTGTGCTAACTGTTATCTGTTTTTCAGATTAATGGCTGCCTGAGCGGCTGCCAACCGGGCAATGGGCACGCGGAACGGCGAGCAAGAAACGTAGTCCAGCCCCAGCTCCTGGCAGAAAGCTACCGAAGACGGATCGCCGCCATGTTCGCCGCAGATGCCGCAATGCAGCATCGGATTGACCTTACGGCCTTTCTGTACAGCCATCCGCATCAGTTGGCCGACGCCCGCCTGATCCAGTTTGCTGAACGGATCAGACTCATAAATTTTCTGATCGTAATAGCTTTCCAGGAATTTACCGGCGTCGTCACGAGAGAAACCGAAGGTCATCTGGGTCAGATCGTTGGTGCCGAAGCTGAAGAAATCGGCTTCCTTGGCCACGTCATCCGCAGTCAGCGCGGCCCTCGGGATTTCAATCATGGTGCCGACCTGGTAATTCAGGAAATAGCCCTGCTCCTTCATAACCTTTTCCGCCGTTTCTACGATGATGTTCTTTACGAACAGCAACTCCTTACGCTCGCCGGTCAGCGGAACCATGATTTCGGGAACGATATCATAATTCATCTCTTTCTTCACCGCAATGGCCGCTTCAATAACGGCGCGGGTCTGCATACGGGAAATTTCCGGATAAATAACACTGAGACGGCAACCCCGCAGACCCATCATGGGGTTAAACTCATGCATGGCTTCGCAGTGGGCTTTCACTTTTTCATACGTCAGTCCCATACTGTCAGCCAGTTCCCGCATCTCTGCTTCCGTCTTGGGCAGGAATTCATGCAGCGGCGGATCCAGGAAACGGATCGTCATGGGACGGCCCCGCAGCGCTTTATACATGCCGATAAAATCTTCACGCTGATACGGCAACAGCTCTGCTAGCGCGGCTTCCCGCTGTTCCACTGTATCCGACAGGATCATGCGGCGGAATTTGGGAATCCGTTCCGCGTCAAAGAACATGTGCTCCGTCCGGCACAGACCGATGCCTTCCGCGCCCAACCGTACCGCATTTTCTGCATCAGCCGGCGTGTCCGCGTTAGTACGCACCTTCATCTTGCGGAACTGGTCGGCCCAGCGCATGATACAACCAAAGTTTCCGCTGATTTCCGCTTCCACTGTGGGAATATCCCCTTCGTAAATCGTACCGGTGGAACCGTCCAGGGAAATATAGTCCCCTTCATGGTACACCGTACCGTTCAGTTCAAACGCTTTTTCTTCTTCTTTTACTTTCAGGTCATTGCAGCCGGATACGCAGCAGGTTCCCATACCTCTGGCTACTACTGCAGCATGGCTGGTCATGCCGCCGCGGGCCGTCAGGATGCCTTCTGCCGCATGCATACCTTCAATATCTTCCGGCGATGTTTCCAGGCGGACCAAGATGACACGCTCGCCTCTGGCCGCCGCATTTTTGGCGTCTTCCGCCGTAAAATACACTTTTCCGGCCGCGCTGCCCGGAGAAGCCGGCAAGGCATGGCCGATTACCTTTCCTTCTTCCAACGCTTCGGCATCAAAGGTCGGATGCAATAACTGATCCAGAGATTTTGCTTCAATACGCAGCAGCGCTTCTTCCGGTGTTATCATCCCCTCCTCCACCAGATCGCAGGCAATATTGATGGCCGCTTCCGCCGTACGTTTCCCATTACGGGTCTGCAGGAAAAACAGCTTGCCTTCCTGAATGGTAAATTCCATATCCTGCATGTCGCGGTAATGACTTTCCAACTTGTGGGCCAGATTGATAAATTCACTGTAGCAGCCCGGCATATCTTCTTCCAGCTTGCTGATAGGCTGAGGAGTGCGCACGCCGGCTACCACGTCTTCGCCCTGGGCGTCAATCAGGTACTCGCCGTAAATTCCCCTGGCACCTGTCGCCGGATTCCGGGTAAAAGCCACGCCAGTGCCGGATGTATTGCCCATATTGCCAAATACCATGGTCTGGATGTTGACTGCTGTGCCCCAGTCACCGGGGATATCATTCATGCGGCGGTACACATTGGCCCGGGGGTTATCCCAGGAACGGAATACGGCCTTTACCGCTTCCATCAGCTGAGTGTCTGGATCTTGTGGAAATTCCTGACCAATGGCCTCTTTATAGAGCGCTTTAAAGCGTTTAATCAGTTTTTTCATATCGTTGACATCCAGATCAACATCGAATTTAACGCCCTTCTGTTCTTTGATTTCGTCAATAATTTTTTCAAATTTTGATTTAGGTACTTCCATTACCACATCCGAAAACATCTGGATGAAGCGGCGGTAGGAATCATAGGCAAAGCGTGGATTATTAGTTTTCTGCGCAAAGCCTTTTACAGAAACATCATTCAAGCCTAAATTTAAAATAGTATCCATCATACCCGGCATGGATACCCGGGCCCCGCTGCGTACGGAAACCAGCAGCGGATCGCTGTTGTCGCCGAATTTTTTGCCATTTTCCTTTTCCAGCCAGCGTAATGACTCAAAAATCTGCTGCTGAATCTCATTGGAAATTTTACGGCCGGATTTATAGTAATCCGTGCAGGCTTCCGTAGTAATCGTGAAGCCCATGGGAATCGGCAGCCCTAAATTTGTCATCTCTGCCAGGTTGGCACCTTTGCCTCCCAGCAGTTCTTTCATCTGCGCGTTTCCTTCGTAAAAAGTGTAGACCCATTTTTTTGCTGCTTCCATTGTAATCGAACCTTCTCTCCTTTTTATTAGTTTTTAACGCCTCTTACTTACTGTTGCGGCAACATTGTGAAGATCACAGGCATCGCCTGCAACGCTGCATTATAAATTCTAATCTTCGGTCAGCAAATTCCTGAAAAAGACCTGCCGCATGCTTCAGCAGACGGCAGGCCAATTACCCAGGTTTTATTAAATTGCTTCAGCTTGTACTGCAACAAAACATAACCGAACCAGTAAACTGTCAACTACTGAGTTATTCAATAAAAGTTATTTTACGATATCCTCTTCATTGAACGGATCGCCGCACTGCGGGCAGAATTTAGGCGGATTGTGGGGATCTTCCGGCTGCCAGCCGCATTTATCGCACTTATACAGCGGCGCGTCTGCCGGTTTACGGGAACCACAGTTAGGACAGAACTGACCCTGGTTCACGCTGCCGCAACTGCAGGTCCACCCTGCCGGCGCTGCCGGTTGCGGTTTACCACAGTTAGCACAGAATTTTCCTGTGTTGCCTTTGGCGCCACATGCGCAGTCCCAGCCGCCTGCCGGTTTCGGTTCCGGTTTCGGTTGGCCACAATTACCACAGAACTTACCCGTATTGCCAGTATGTCCGCAGGAGCAGGTCCAGCCTGCTGCTGCGGGAGCTGCCCCCGGTTGAGGAGGCTGCTGCTGCGGATACGGAGGCTGTTGTCCGTACTGGGGCGGCGGATACTGACCGGCAGGTCCATACGCATTGCCCATGGCCATGCCGCCGGCCATGTTTGCCATACCCATACCAATAAATGCACCCATCGGGCCCATTCCGCCACTTTCATTGGTCGCCGCGCCGCGGATACCGTCAGCCGTAGCGTCGGTCAGAACACCCAGACGCATTTCCGGATTGCTCATCATAGCGCCCATCTGTACTTTCTGCAGCTTCGCTTCGTCTTCTTCGTTTGCTTTCACGCTGTTTACGCCGAACGATACGACCTCGATGCCGCGCAGGTCGCGCCATTTATGGGACAATACGTCATTCAGTGCATCTGCCAGTTCCATAGTGCGCATCGGCAGTTCCGTGTAATCAATACGCTGCGCAGAAATCTTGCCAAAGGCAGGCTGTAAAGCAGTCAGCAGTTCCGATTTCAACTGGCTGTCCCACTGGCTGCGCAGATACTGTTCCGGTGCATTGCCTGCAATGCTGGTATAGAACAAAATCGGATCGACAATCCGGTAACTGTATTCGCCGAAGCAGCGAATACGTACCAGCAGCGACCGTCCGGTATTTTCTTCAATAACCTTGAAGGGAATTTCCGCAGGGGTGCCGTATTTATTACCAATGATTTCTTTCGTGTTGAAGTAATACACACGCTGATCCTTACCAGTATCGCCGCCAAAGGTAAAACGCTTACCCATGCGCTGGAATACCTGGATTACGCTTTCTTTCAGATCGCCAGTAAACACGGAAGGTTCCGTCGATTTGTCATAAGTATATTCGCCGGGTTCTGCGCAAAGGTCAACGACCTTGCCCTGTTCCACAATCATCATGCACTGGCCTGCGTTAACCGCGATGACCGAGCCGTTGGAGATAATGTTGTCTTCCCCGCTGGTGTTGGAGCTGCGGCCCTGGCTGCTGGTCCGTTTCTGGCCCTTGCACATCAAAACATCAGGGGTCATGCTGTCGCAATAAAAGTACTCTTTCCACTGGTCGGCCAATACGCCGCCAATGGCGCCCATGCCTGCTTTAATTAAGCCCATGTGTGTTACCCTCCTTAATTAACATTTTTTCAATATTACTGAATAATTATTCTGTACAAACGTAATATAGTAATACAACAAAATTGACAGTTCGATTCTATCTTTATTGTACCATAAAAAACTTTACTTACATAGCAAAAAAATTATAAGAAAAAAATGTGTTTAAATAATGTTTTTAATTACTGTTCTCATTTTTTAGGAGTCAGTGCATACACACGGGCCGGCAAACCGGTAGCGCCTTCTATACGCGGCCAGGAAGCAAACAGGACAGCGCCCGTCGGCGCTACTTTATCCAGGTTGCAAAGCACTTCAATCTGGAGTTTCCCGGAAGACAGAACATACCGCTCACAGGCCAGGTCTCCGGCTTCCACGGCCAGATAGCTTGCGTCCGTATCCAGTGTCTCATGGCCGTTGGCCGCTGCCTTGCGTACTTCAAAAATATATTTCAGGGCATCCAGCGACCAACCCGGACAATGTTCGTTTCCATCGGGCCCTACGTTTGCCAGTTTATCCATGTCCGGCCAGCGTTTATACCAGTCTGTCCGCAGGGCTACAAATGCACCTTCCGGAACAGGACCGTGTTTTGCTTCATACGCTTTGATATCTTCTACCGTAACAGCATAATCCACATTTTCTTTAACTTTTTCGCTGATATCAATTACCACCAGGGGGAACACAAAATCCTTTACACCGTATTGTTCGGATAAAGGCGCGTCTTTTACAAAATGCCCCGGGAAATCTACATGGGTACCGAACTGACCAGGGAACTTAAAGGTGTGGATCAGGCATTCCAACATGGGGTTCCCCCAGTCAAACACCACTTTGCTCAGTTCCACGGAGCCTTCCGGTATGCCACTCCAGAACGGACTGTCATTGTTTAGGGAATGGGATAGTTCCACCCACTCGAACTGATTGGATTTTAATTCTTTTAACACAGACCACAACTTATTATCCATCACATTATACCTCCTTGATGACAGACAGATCATGGTTATTTGATTTTATTTAAGAGTTCTGCCAGTTCATAAGCAGAAGGATCGCCGGAAGAACATTTTATAATAGGTTGGGCGCCTAACATAACAGTAGTGCCGGAAACATATGCGTTCTCTTTTGCATGACCGTTCTGATAAGCAGCCGCCAGATTACCCAATACAAAATAGGACCGTTCTGCACCGCTCATACCGTCAGCGGCTGCAGGGGCAACAAAAGCTTTTCCGTTTACCTTAACGGTACCTTTTTCTGCGGTTGCATGTTTACCGCTCATGGCATTCAGCTTCTTTACATAATTATCGATGCGTTGTTGGTGGCTCGGATGATCAGACGGTGAGAAAATATCGCCCACAAAGTTCTTCTTATTCTTGCCATACGCTTCCGTTACCCGCTGCCAGATTGCAGCGGCAGCGCCCGGATTGTATCCGGCAGCCGTAATATAATCGAAGGCCAGGTTATCCGCTTCCCATTCTCCGGGTTTCGTGATATGAACGTTATTGATCTGCCCGGAAAGTACATTTAAAACCAGATTATTCAGCACCCCGGCACCGGTCGAATTTGCAATCGCCGTGAGCCCGATCGCTGAAATCAGCCGTTTCCTGGCAGCTTTGGCCACATGGTTCTTTTGCCCATGTCCCATCTCATGTCCCAGGACGACAGCAATTTCATCTTCGTTCTGAATCAGGTCGAACAGACCCTGATTGACCGTCATAACATGACCCATGGAACAAGCTGCGTTAAAAGACTTGTCTTCATTAATAAAATAGAGATACGGTTTTTTATTAATGCTGGGATCCGATGCAGCAATACCGGCACTGACCCTGCTCATCACCCTGTCTAACACACCTTGCAGATAGGGATTATCCACAACGCCCTGTTTTTCCTGAAAAGCTGCAAATAATTCTCTCCGCCCCTGCTCTGTGTTGTCAAAGTAATCAATTGTTTTATCCAGCTGCTGATACGCAGCCGCTCCCGCCACAACAGTTCCGAGAACGCCGCCTACAACGCCGGCATGGGCAGGTACTGCAGGTAAAGCGGTTAATCCCAAAACTATTCCCAGAGTGCTGACTGCTATAGTGGATTTAAGTCTTTTTCCCCATTTCTTTGCTTTTGTCATAGTATTCACTCTCCCCTGTAATCATCTACCTACCTATTTTAAAGCGAATCTTTTTTACCAAGACCCCTTTTTATAAATTTTATCCAATTGTTTATTATTTTGCAACTGCTTTTGTACAATTAACCTTGTCAGCCCATATCCGGAATTGTTCAACGCAATCCGCAGCGCAGGCTCCAATGCTCCCAAATCTTTCCGCGTCCTGCCGGTACACTGCGAGCAGCTGAATATCTTCATAATATATTTCCGCCCTGTCACTTGTTTCAAATACAATAAAATGTGACGGCTCAATTTTTTCTTTCTGTCTGACCTGATACAGGGCTCCAGCCAGCAACTCAGCCCGGTACAGAGGTTTGTTGCCGCCTGCGGTTTCCGTTATCCGGAAATTCCATGTCCCTTGATTTTCAGCAAAGGTTTCCTGCACACTTGCCGTATCATCGCTGTTCTGTACAGGCGAAGGCGTAATCCTCAGCGGATCCATCAGCTTATACATATTCCGTATACGCTGCGCCGGATCGGGATGACTGTCAAAAATCCCCCAGCCCGGATTTCCGTATTCGTCAGCCAGTTCCTGCAATTTATGCATGGTCACCAGCATGGCATACGGACTGTAACCGGCTTTTACTGTATAGGCAAAACCCTCCCGGTCAGCAGCACTTTCATCAGCCCGGCTGTATCCGGCAGCCAGCGCATCACCGACCACCATCCCTAATGCAAGAACATCTCCGTTGCCGGAAGCAACTCCGGCTAGTACTGCCACCAGCTGTGTCCACATATTTTTTTCAATCTGATGTACCGTGTGCCGTTTTACCACATGACCTATCTCATGGCCCAATACACCTGCCAGTTCCGCATCAGATGGCATATAATCAAGCAATCCCTTGAAAACATATATATACCCCCCGGGACAGGCAAGAGCGTTTACTTCTTCCGTATTCAGCACTTTAAAGGTAAACTTCAAATTTTTTCGGCCGCAAACATCCGCCAGGCTTTGCCCGATACGGTCTACCCGCTCTGTAATCTGTGGGTCATGGATCAAACCGTAGCGTGCTTCTATCTGTTCTGCTGCCGCTCTGCCCATTTCCAGTTCCTGCTTCTCACTGATCATGCCTGCTTCTGCAGTTGACTGGACAGAACAGGTTATGCCCAATAGACAGAGCATGGTGAGAATTATTTTATATAAATGTTTCACGTGAAACTCCTTGCTGCCTTCATCTAATTTACATAAAAACAGATACGAATCCTGTTTACTCCCGCAAAAATGCGGACTTCAAATAACTCCTTTTGCTTCGAACCCTGTAATCACTTCTTCAGTATAACCCAACATTTCCAGCACTTCACGGTTATGTTCTCCTGCATAGGGAGCGCGAAAACGGATAATGGCAGGCGTACCGGATAGTTTCATTGGTGAGCGCAGGTACGTAACCGGGCCAATATCTTCTCTCCGCGTTTCCAGCATACCGGACGTTGCAGTCATATCCCGATCCAATACCTCTTCAGGGCTGTATACCGGCGTTACACAAAATGTACCGTTTTCCGCCAATGCTGCCCATTCATCCCGGGTTTTTGTTTTAAGTCTGGAACTTATCATCTGAGTGATTTCATCTTCATGGGCAAAATCGAACTGCCGCTCCTTTAACTCCGGCAGTTCGATCATATCACAGAACTTTTGCCAGAATTTCGGTTCAATTGTACCTACACTGATATATTTCCCGTCTTTCGTCGGATATACATCGTAATAATGGGCACGGCGGCCAAACGGTGTGTCCCCTGTCGCCCTGCAGCCCAATATGCTGGCCAGAGAAACAATCTGCATACTCAACGCCGTATTGTACAGGCTTACATCGATATACTGTCCTTTCCCGCTTCGTTCCCGTGCAAACAGTGCCATGGAAATAGCCGCAACCGCGTTCAGGCTGCTGCCGATAGCCGAAACCTGTACCTCGCTGATGGCCACCTTATTCCTATCGTTTAAAAAATTCATGCCGGAAAGACCAATAATATTCAAATCGTGGGCAGGCTGCTGTCTGTACCTTCCCTCCTGTCCGAAACCGCTTATGGAACAGTAAATCAGACGCGGGTTCATCATTTTTACTTCTTCGTACCCGAGTCCTTTGGACTGCAGATAGCCGGGGCGAAACCCCTCCAGAAATACGTCTGCCTGCCTTAATAAACATTTCAGGATTTCTTTTCCTTCTTCTGTTTTCAGATTAACGGTAATTCCTCTTTTATTACGGTTCAATGCCAGGTTCCAGCTGCTCATTCCATCTGCCAGCTGCGGTGCAAAACTACGATTGGGATCCCCCTTCACACCTTCTACCTTTATCACATCAGCCCCGAAATCCGCCAGTACCATTCCGCAATACTGTCCTGGCAGCCACTGTGAAAAATCAATTACCTTTATTCCCTGTAACGCAGTCTCTGTCATCGTAAGCACCTGCTTTCTGTTTTCCGTTTTACATACGATCTTATTATATATTATAATTGTAACACAACTGTGTCGTATTACATTTTCTTTTTTACAGTACTTATGGAACAGCCGGAGGTATTTTTATGCAGCCCGGATTGAACGGATTAACTTTCAGCCAGATTGTTAACACAGCTTTATATATTGTCAGCGGCTTCTTTTTCGGAATCTTCGCTTCGCGGAACAGCCTCTTTTCCGTACTGCGCATCCGCAATGCCTTCATTACAAAGAATTTTTCGCCTTCGTCTGTTTTGGGCATCGTCTTCAGCGCACTCTTCCTCATTCTTGCATTTTTGGTTTTCCCCTCCTGGCTTTCCTCACGGACGACAGCAGGCGCCTTTACGTATTATACTGTACTGATTTACTATTTTTCCAAAGGCTGGAAGAACCTATCCGGCAACTAACATATGGAAAACAATCATCACCATGATATAAAAAAAGCGCGGTATTTCGCGCTTTTTTTCACTGTTGTAACACAGGCAAATACAACGAATCTGTATCAATTACAGGAATTCCCAAATGCCGGGATGGGACGAAGCTTCCATGGCAGTCACTGCCGCCGGATATACACAATTTATGACGACGGCAAAAGTGAGCCAGCAGACGGCTGTCTTCCGCACTGTGACCAGAATGATAACACTCAAATCCATCCAGTTCCTCACCCACCAGCCGGGGCAGGTATTCCTGCATGCCTGCACCGTGAAAATCACTGGCCAGATGGGCGCAAAGGGCAAGGCCTCCTGCCTGATGGATTACCTTTACCACTTCGGAAACTGACGGGAAATCCGGGAACCCCAGATCGTTTTCTGCCGTAAAAATACGTCTGAAAAAGTCGTTTACATCTCCGCAAAGCTGTTTGTCCTGCAGGTACGCTAATGCTTTCCATCCACCCCGGTGCGGATCGTAAGAGTACTCAGTAAACTCTTCCATGGAGAGCGGCCAGCCCCGGGCGATCAGATTCTGTATGCTGTCATCGTCTTTCCGTTCCAGCAGCCCCTGATTGTGCCGACAGAGCTCCAGCAATGTTTTGTTTGTTATATCGATACCGTAGCCTAAAATATGATAATTATGGCCATCTTTAGTAGCATTCAGTTCAACTCCGGCAATAAACTGTAACCCTGCGCCTTCTGCAAGCTTTTTTGTCTCTGTGACATTTGCCACGCTGTCATGATCCGAAATGGCAAACACTTCAATCCCTTCAGCACAAACAGCCGCTATGACCTGAGCCGGGTCCCATGTCCCGTCAGATGCCGTCGTATGTATATGTAAATCAGCACGCATAAAACTCTCCCGCGTAATTATATGTAATGCAAGCTCCTCTGAAGACCTGTTCCTTCGTTTTTTATCCTTTAAAGGGAATCTCTTCGGATTCGTACCCGGCTTCCGTCAGTTCCGTCTGCTTTTGCAGTGTGTCGGTCAGCCATGCTTCTGCCTTCATTCGCAGCTCTTCCGGCATACGAAGGGTAAAATTCACTCTGTTCCCGTATGCAACATCCGTCAATGTAAATAACTGCTGCTGATACAGCAAATTTGTAATCTTTCCGGCCTCGCCCGGATTACAGGAAAAAATATACAGTCCCATCTTAACCTCTTGCGCCAGCCCTGCCGCTTCAATTGCCTGAACGACACTGCCCGCATAGGCCCGCACCAATCCGCCGGCCCCTAGTTTGATGCCACCGAAGTACCGTGTCACTACCGCCGCCACTTGTTGCAGTTCCTGTTTGCGCAGCACTCCTAACATCGGCATACCCGCCGTGCCGGACGGTTCTCCGTCATCGCTGGACCGCTGGTGCTGTCCGTCAATAATATATGCACTGCAATTATGGGTGGCATCCCAGAATTCTTTCTTAACCGCTTTGATAAATTCCTGAGCCTCATCTTCTGTTTTCACTTTTTTCAGGGAACAGATAAACCGGCTTTTCGATATCATCTGTTCCACCCGCATATCTTTTGCAATCGTCAGCTTCATAATGGCCGCTTCCGCCTTTCCCGAAGCGATAATTTCACGTGAAACATTTTTAACATTATAGCATAAACAATATTAAAAATGTTGATCTATACCTCTTTTTAATACATTTTTTCTTATTGCCCGTCAGAGTAATGATGATATAATAAGAAATAACTATTTCTAAACAAGGAACCGCTTTTATGCAGATTAAACAGTACCAAATCAACACTAAGAAAACTGCAGATTCCGCCACCCGCTCTCAGATTGTAAACACGTATCAGTCTTTAAACCACTGGAACAGTTTTCAATTCAAATTGTTCTGGGAAGGGATTATCGTCGGCATCTTTTCGGGCCTCGTCATCAGTCTGTTCCGCTTTCTGCTGACAAAAGCAGAAGAATGGCGCACCAATCTGTACGAACAGCTGGCGCAGCTGCCTGATATCTATACAGCAGGCTGGTTTGTCGCCCTTTTGGGTATCGGAGGCATTTTATATAAACTGACAACATATGAACCCATGGCCGGAGGCTCGGGTATCCCCCAGGTCAAAGGTGTCATTCTGGGTTTTATGCGGATGAACTGGTTTCGCATTTTATGGGTCAAGCTGGCAGGAGGCGTCATTGGATTGGGCGCCGGTCTTTCCCTGGGCCGGGAAGGCCCCTCGATCCAGTTAGGCGCTGTTACGGCTCAGGGCGTAAGCCGTTTCTGGGGACGTTCACGCATGGAAGAACGTTATCTGATCACCAGTGGAGCCGGTGCAGGACTGGCCGCCGCTTTTAACGCACCACTGGCCGGCGTCATCTTCTCACTGGAAGAACTGCATCGCAACTTTTCCGCTGTCGTTTTGCTGCCTGCTATGACAGCAGCCATGACAGCCACCTTTGTCTCCCGTCTGTTATTTGGTCGCAGTTTTATTTTCAGCTTTTACGGGCTGCCGCCCTTCCCCTATCCCCACCTGCTATACGCAGTCGCCATTTCAATCATCGCCGGAATCGGCGGTGTAATGTTCAACACCGGACTGTTAAACATAAGCAAATTCTATAATCTTTCCATATTTAAGAGCCTATATCATAAAATCGCCTTTTCACTGCTTTGTGCGGGACTGCTCGGTTTTGTCCTGCCCCAGGTCCTGGGAGGAGGAAATCTGCTGGTCAACGAACTGGCGTTAAAAACCTTCCCCCTGCAGCTCCTTGTAGCCTTATTGATGGGAAAGTTCCTGTTCACCCTGATCAGCTACGGAACCGGCGTTCCAGGCGGATTTTTCTTACCGATGCTGGTATTAGGTGCTTTGACAGGCAGCATTTGCGCCCATTTCCTGCTGGCATTTCAACTGATCGCAGCCAATCATGCTGCCAATGTTATCGTCATCGCCATGGCCGCTTTTTTTTCGGCTTCGGTACGGGCCCCCATCACCGGGACGGTACTGATCAGCGAGATGACCGGCAGTTTTTCCCACCTTATGATCTTAGGTATCGCATCGGCTGTTGCGTATATCGTAGCACAACTGTGCGGAAGCCAGCCTATCTATGAGGCCTTGCTCCTAAAGAATCTGCAGGATAACAGTACGCCAGACCCGGACATGATAAAAGAAGAAAGGGACATCGTGGAAGTTCCGGTCAGCAGCGGAAGTATCATCGAAAACAAAAAGGTCAGGGACATTCCCTGGCCTGAACATACGCTGCTGGTAGACGTAAAACGAGGACCGGACCAGTTGGTACCGGAAGGAAACACTATCCTGCGTGCGGGTGACTTCCTCTACGTACTGACGGAAACAGAATCAGCAGACGAAGTCCGGGCCCTGGGTTCCGATTTACGAAAACAGACGATGTGATTGGAGTTTTCTTAAAAAACACAGTAATATTCTTATTTTACTTTTTTTGTTTTTCTGCAGCGTCTGCAAATCACAGAAAAATACCCGCAGTTATTTATCTGAATAGAACAACTGCGGGGCTTTTGTTTTTTCTTCGTATATAGTCTTTTAGCTTTAAAATGTTTTCAGCTCCGGGAAATCATTGCTGAAATCAAATGTAGCGAAGTAGTCCTTCGGCTCTTCCGCACGACGAATCATCTTCACACCGCCGTTTTCCTGCAACAGCAGTTCCGCGCTGCGCAGCTTCCCATTGTAATTATAACCCATAGAAAAGCCGTGGGCCCCGGCATCGTGGATAAACAGCAAATCGCCTTTTTGGATTTCCGGGAGCTCCCGGTCAATGGCAAACTTGTCATTGTTTTCACATAAGCCGCCTACCACATCGTAAACATGGGAACGCTCTGCCTCTTCTTTGCCTAATACGGTAATATGGTGGTATGATCCGTACATAGCAGGACGCATCAGGTTCGCAGCACAGGCATCCACACCGATATATTCTTTATAAATATGTTTTTCATGGATTGCACGGGTAACCACCGCGCCGTAAGGCGCCAACATAAAACGGCCCATTTCGGTGAACAGTTTTACGTTCTCCATGCCGGCAGGCACCAGCACTTCTTCAAAAACTTTACGCACCCCTTCTCCGATAGCAAGGATATCGTTTTCCGCCTGTTCAGGCCGATAGGCGATACCCACACCGCCTGATAAATTAATAAATGTAATATCCGCACCGGTTTCGCTTTTCAGTTCTACGGCCAGTGTAAACAGCTGCCGGGCCAGTTCCGGGTAATACTCGTTGGTCACGGTGTTGGAAGCAAGGAATGCATGAATGCCAAAACGCTTCGCGCCTTTCTGCATCAGAATCTTATAGGCTTCCACCATCTGCTCCCGGGTCATTCCGTATTTGGAATCGCCGGGGTTATCCATAATGCTGTTGGCAATGGCAAAGTGACCGCCGGGATTAAACCGGCAGCAGATCGTTTCAGGAATGCCTGCTACCTGGTCCAAAAATTCCACATGCGTCAGGTCATCCAGATTGATAATGGCACCCATTTTTTTTGCCAGCTGCATATCTTCCACCGGCGTTTCGTTGGAACTGAACATTATGTCATGACCGGTCAGTCCAACAGCGTGACTCATCTGTAATTCGGTCAGGGAAGAGCAGTCGGCGCCGCAACCCTCTTCCTTCAAAATCTGCAGAATATACGGGTTAGGAGTAGCCTTCACCGCAAAATATTCTTTAAACCCTTTATTCCAGCCAAACGCTTTATTCACCAGACGGGCTGTTTTGCGAATCCCAGCCTCATCATACAGATAAAAAGGCGTCGGGAAATTCTTTGCAATCTGTTCTGCTTTTTCTTTTGTAATATACGGTATCTTCTTGTTCATAATTCTGTTTTCTCCTTTTACAGTGCCGCCCAGATGCATCAGCACTCCCCTCAAAAAGCTGTGAACGCATTCCAAACCATCGTATGAATTCTGACAGTTCTTACTTATCATAATATAAACTGCTTACAGGGTCAATGCAAAAATGGAGAAATCATAAAGAAATACTGACGAAAACTTCTTAATGTAAAGTCCTTCAATGATATTATATAAATCTTCCAATTTAGTTTTGCCACACTGTGTTATTTAGGATATAATGATTTTAAAACCTAATACTTCCACATTGCAAAACTTAATGTAATTACATAAACACTTCCTCACCGAAAGGAAAAACCATGATTGATTTAACAAAACTGACTACAGAACAGCCGAATCCAAAAACAACAGCCATCGACGAAGCTTCCGCGCTGGAAATTGTAAAACTGATTAACGCAGAAGACCAGACTGTACCGAAAGCAGTGAAAAAGATTCTGCCAAATATTTCCCGGGCAATAACAGTCATCGCTAACCGTCTTTCCCACGGAGGCCGCTTGTTTTATATCGGCTCCGGCACTTCCGGAAGGCTGGGGATTTTAGATGCAGCCGAGTGCCCGCCCACTTACAGCACGCCACCGGAACTGATACAGGGAATCATTGCCGGGGGCGCACCGGCTATCTTTCGTGCCCAGGAAGGAGCAGAAGACTCCGAAGAAGCCGGAGCAGAAGCTCTGCAAAAGCAAAACCTGACAAATCTGGACGTTGTGGTCGGCCTCTCCGCATCTGGAAGAACTCCTTACGTAATTGGCGCGTTAAAGTTTGCACAACGGACCGGTGCCTATGCCATTGATGTCGCCTGCACGGAAAAACCAGAGACTTCGTCTTACACAAATCTTTCACTGACAGCAGTCACCGGACCGGAGGTCATCACCGGTTCTACCCGCATGAAAGCCGGAACGGCGCAAAAGCTGATTTTAAACATGCTTTCCACCGGAAGCATGATCCTGATGGGAAAAGTATACGGTAATTTAATGGTCGATCTGCAATGTACCAACGACAAATTGAAAGCCCGGGCCCGGCGCATCTTAATGGAAGCTTCCGGATGCGACAGCGAAGCGGCAGATTCATTACTGGAGCAGTCCCACGGGGCGGTAAAGCCTGCTATTCTGATGCACCTCGCCAATGTTGATTACGAGACGGCACTGCAAAAACTGAGAGCAAGTCAGGGGCGTTTAAAGCAGGCCCTCCAGAAGTGAACGGCAACACGAACCTGCTCATCTGCCACAATAGTTTAATTTGCAGTTAGGGATTTATGCTATTGCAGTCACAAAACGTTTCAAACAGTTAAGTACCTACAGAAATTTTATGAAACGCTGATTAACTCAATCCTTACGGGAGAATACTATCATGATATTAGGAATTTCCATATATCCCGGGCTTGACGCGGACAGGGAAAAAAGCCAGCAGCTATTGCAAGATGCTGCAGAGCTGGGTTACAGGAAGGTCTTTACTTCCCTGCATATTCCGGAATGCAATGGTAACGCGCTACGAGAAGACGCACTTTGTCTCTTCACTTTTGCGGAAAGTCTGGGGCTGGAAGTAATTGCCGACATTTCACCCCTTACGCTGCAGATTTTGGACATACCGGAACTTACGCCCGCCAGTCTGAAAAATATCCACATTACCACCGCCCGCTTTGATTACGGAATCGGGCCAAAAATAATGGCGGAATTCAGCCGGGAAATGAATGTGCAAATAAACGCTTCTACAGCCCGTTCTGTCCAGTTAAACGCTTTACTAAAAGAATGTGCAGACTTTTCCCACATCAGCGGATTGCACAATTTTTATCCACGTCTCCATACCGGTCTCAGCGCTGAAACGGTGCAGCGGCAAAATGCATTGTTACACCGCCACGACATAACAGCAGGTGTTTTTGTTGCAAGCCAGACCGGCAGGCGGGCGCCTCTGTGCGCAGGCCTTCCAACTATGGAAAGTCTCCGTGGCATCGCACCCTGTGATGCTGCTCCTATCCTGACCGCCATCGGCTGTGACAGCCTGATTATCGGGGACAGTAACCCGGCTCTGTCGGAACTGCAGGCCCTGGCTGATCCGGAGACCTTGGTCAAAGCAGATGCCCGGTACTCCCGCAAAGCCCTGCCCCCTAAAAAAGAATGGCAGCCGGACGTGCCGCTGCCATTACATATTCAGGTTTTATCGGATGCCCCTTATATTAAAGATTTGCTGGCCCGTTCCTTTACCAACCGTCCCGACCCTGCAGCAGATGTAATTCGTGCTGCAGAAAGCCGAAACATTACCAAAAGTTTAGATATCACTCCGGAACGGAACGAGAATAAACTCATCATCGAAATGCCGAAAGAGTATGCCGCCGTATTCGCCGGCCCCCAGCATCTGGCTAATGGGAAAAAATCTTCCCTGCTGCCGGTAGGAACTGTCCTGCTCGACAATAATACGTACGGACGTTATAAAGGCGAACTCCAGATTTTAACCGCGCCTCAGTCCATGGATCCCCGCAGCAATGTGATTGCCCAGGTCAAAAAAGAAGACGTACCATTGCTTTCCCTCATCAGCGCTGAGATTCCATTCCGATTTGAAATCGAGTAGCCGGTTTGGCGTAGATTTATAAATACTTCAATATCTCTTTCGCATGGGGAAGTATAATATCCGGCTTCACGTCCCCATTTTCTACATCTTCCAATGTCGCTTCCCCGGTCAGCACCAAAACCGAAAGAATACCATTATCCGTCCCAAAGCGGATATCCGTCATCAGCCGATCGCCTACCATGGCGATCTCTTCTTTTTTCAGGCCGGTACGTTCCATCACCGTATCAACCATATAACCGTAAGGCTTGCCTGTAATATATTCCGGTTCTTTGCCTGTAGCGGTTTTGATACAGGCCAGAAAAGCCCCTGTGTCAGGAATATACTCCCCACCCTCAATAGGGCAGCGTACATCCGGATGGGTCGCAATATATGGAACCCCTCTGTCAATCAGACGGCAGGCAATGGTCAGGGTTTCATAGGTCAGCGTCTGATCAAATCCCACCACCACATAATCCGTTTTTTCTTCCAGACCTGAAGTCAGTGTAAAACCGCCTTCCCGTATCGCCGCCTTTAATTCCGGCGTCCCCAGTACAAAGAGCCTGGCGCCCGGTTTGCTGTGCTTCAGGTGGTTAACCAGCGCGTCAGAAGAAATCAGGATATCATGCTTCGTCACCGGCACACCTATAGCATTCATCTTTTTGACATAATGGGTATGATCTTTGGATGAATTGTTGGTAACCAGGTAATAGGAGCGCCCGGTTTCTTTTAATTTGTCAAAGAATCCTTCCATGCCAGGGATCAGTTCCATACCCAGGTTGATGGTACCATCCATATCAAACAAAAAACATTTTATTTGTTTCAGCTGCTGTAAATTATCTGTGTTCATCCTGAAATCCTTCCCATCCTACTTTGCGTTGAGCCATTTCTTAATCAGTTCCTGCTTTTCCCCGGCCATCCAGCGCAGGTCATCGTTGGGAACTGTCCCAATATCATTGTACCTGTTTTTATCCATCACCATATCAGCCAGCGGATTCAGGTGGTACTCACGCATAATCTGCATCGCCTCCTTGGAATACAGATACTCCATAAAACGCTCTGCAGCCTTTCGCTTAGCCCCGGTTTTTAAAATCGCCGCCGCCGTAATCATATTTTTGTTCCCGTCCCGCACCGGTGCAGCATATAAAAAAGAATGTTCCCTTTCCAATGCCAGCGCATGGTGTAACGACATAACCGCCACTGCTTTTCTGCCAAGATACACTTCATATCCCGCCTTTGCTTCTGTGGGCAGGTACTGCACCTGCTGTGTACGCAAAGCACCAGCAAACCGCAACGCCGCTTCCTGTCCGCGTAACTGCCATAACGAAGTAATCAGCCCATAGGACGGCCCCCCGGTCGCAAGATCCGCCATGGCGATTTCGTTATGCAGTACAGGCTGCAGCAGTTCATCCCATGATGCCGGTGGTTCAATTCCCAATCGGTTCATATTGTTCCGGTTGCTTAGCAGCGCAATATAATCTATCGACAGAGGAACCCATCTTGCGTCACGATCCATATATTGGGGCGAAATATTAGAAGCTCCCAGAGGCAGGTATGGCTCCAGCATATCGCGCTCCGCCGCCATATAATATTCTTCAGCTGAACCGCCCATCCATACATCTACCTTGCTGACACCCAGCAAGTCCAGGCGCTGGGGTAAGGATGTCGCAACCAGCGGATCAAATTCCACCATAATCCCTGTCTTGTTGGCAAAATCCTCAACAAGTGCTTTCGAAAGATTCCGGTTCATGCTGCTGCAAACCCGGACGACTCCTTCCGAAGGCGAATCCTGTTTTTGTGAACCGCAGCCCTCCAGAATCAGCAGGCACAACAACGCTAAAAGTAGAACACAAAACTTTTTCATGATGATTTCATATCTTTCGTAAAATAAATGTGCTGCATCACAAATGAACTGGCATCTGAAACCGCAACGATTTAACAAATTGAGCAAGCCACCGGATACCAGCCGCATTCCTTTACAGCGGCAACATATCCTGTAACAGCATTATACCATAAATAAACAGGGCGGTAACATCTCTTTTGTTACTGCCCTGCCGCCATTGTGGGATTGGAAATCAATATATTATTTGCGTCCTTTACTCTTCCTTCGCAAAGGACATCACATTATCAAAATCAAGGAAAACCGTTTCCCCGTCCCGGTATGTACCGTACACGGCGCCCTTCTGGATCACACGGACAATGTGATCTTTAACTTTTACTCGGTAATCCACGCTGTCGCCCATATAGAAACGGTGATGCATGACACCTTCTACCATACCCCCGGTTTTAGAAATGGTAATGTTTTCGGGGCGCACAGCGAGCACGGCCTCCCCGGAAATCTTTTTCGGGTTAGGGAAGGAAATAGCATCATATCCCTGCATAAAAATCCGATCACCTTTCGCCATAGCAGGAATAAAGTTGACCAGACCGATAAAGTCAGCCACCATCTGATTGGCAGGTTTTGTATAAACGTCGTAAGGTTTTCCAATCTGCTGCACCTTACCCATGCTCATAACCACGATCCGGTCCGACATAGTCATGGCCTCACTCTGATCATGGGTAACGTATATTACGGTAATGCCCAGATCTTTTTGAATCGCGGAAATTTCAAAACGCATGCTTTCCCGCAGTTTGGCGTCAAGGTTGGACAGAGGTTCGTCCAGCAGCAGCAGACTGGGCTTGGCTACCAGGGCGCGGGCCAGAGCCACACGCTGCTGCTGTCCGCCGGACAGCTGGCTGGGAAGACGTTCCCCGTATTCTTTCAGATGAACCAGCTCCAGCATCTGCATAACCTGCTTCAGTCGTTCCTCTTTGGGCACATTCTGGATTTTCAGCGGATAACCTACATTGTCGATAACATTCATATGAGGCCACACGGCGTAACTCTGGAACACCATGCCGATGCCGCGTTTTTCCGGCGCCATAAAATAGCCCTTTTCCGCATTGGAGACTTCCTGATCGCCTATCGTGATCACGCCTTCCGTAGGTTTTTCAAAGCCGGCAATCATCCGCAGCGTGGTAGTTTTGCCACAGCCAGACGGACCCAGGAACGAAATAAATTCACCGTCCGCCACTTCAATATTAAAATCCCCTACCGCGGTCACATTGCCATACCGCTTGTATATATGATGAAGCTTTAACTCTGCCACGTTACTCTTCCCTCCGTTTCACAGCTTTACATAATTTTCTTATCCGTAAGGAACTGGCGGTAAACAACCTGTCGCCTCCGGAACCGGCGTCCGAAAAATTTTCGGAACTGTTTAGATGCTTACCTTTCCTTTCGTCACCTTATTCAAAATGATATTGCCAATCAAAACAATCAGCAGGATGATGACCGAAAGAACGGATGCATTCTGGGTGTCCGCATAGGTCTGCAGTTCGTACAGCAGTACGCCGAGCGATTTCGTATCCGCGCCATACAGCAGGTTTGACATAGTCAGTTCATAGAAGCTGGGCATGAAAATCAGGAACCAGCCTGCTACAATTGAAGGCGCAACCAGTGGCATGATGATATCCTTGCAGGTACGGATCCAGCTGGCACCGGAACTGAGGGCCGCTTCTTCCAGGCTGATGTGCACCTGGCTTAAGGATGCGGCAATAGTACGGACGCTCATGGTCATATATTTAACAAGATAGGAAACAATCAGAATCCACATTGTGGAATACAGGTTAAGTCCGTAATTCCCGGAAAATGTGACAATCAGGGCCAGGGCGATAACGATGGAAGGGGTAGCGCCCCCCAGCACCACTAACAGGTCCGGTATACTGCGGCCGGTGATATTCGTCTTAACAGAAAGATATGCAACGAACAGAGCTAACACCGTGCCGATGCAGGCAGCCACGATACCGTAACCGATGGAACGCCAGACGCTTTCCATATATTGGGAACTGGTTACTACCGGTATCCAGGCGTCAATGCCGAAATTATCCAGCGCCAGTCCTTTGGACATGCTCACCAGGAACGAGGTTATTACAATAGAAGACAACGGAAGAATGACCGCGATGAAGGCATAACCTGCCACCATGGCAAAGGCCGGCCATTTCCATTTTCCCAGCTCCACCATATTGGGACGGGTACTTTTCCCGCTGATGGTAGTGTAGTCTTTGTGACTCAGCATCCAACTCATGAACATCAGAAGGCCGTTGGCCACCACCATCATGGAAACAGCAAGGGCCGTCGCGTCACGGATGCCTTTATCGTCACCCATATACAAGAATGTAACGATACGGGTCGTCATCACTTCGATATTTCCTGGCATTCCGACGATAGCCGGAATGCCGAAGCAGGACGCTGCCGCGATGAATACCAGCAGGCCGCCGGCCACGATGGAGGGCATCATCAGAGGCAGGGTCACATCCCACAGTGTTTTCAGCGGCGAAGATCCTGATATCCGGGCCGCTTCTTCCAGGGTGGGATCCATTTTTTCCATGGCGCGGGAGATAGTGAT
>DOSQ01000069.1:0-952 GCA_003512125.1 Acidaminococcaceae bacterium | reverse complement strand
AAGGCGAAGGGTGAATAGAATAACGTAAGTACCCAGGCCAGCCCGCCCATGGTATATATATCAAAAGGCGCCTTCTGTAACCCGAAAATAAATTTTAAGAAATCATTCAGATAGCCGACGCTTGGATTCAGCAACTGGACCCAGGCGATGGCGCCCACGTATGGCGGAATCATATAACTGGCAACCAGAACCGTCCGGAAGGTTTTCTTTCCCGGCAGATCCGTACGGCCCACCAGCCAGGCCAGCGGGAACGTAATAATAACACTGGCTACCATAACGATCAGCGAAAGCTGTATCGTATTGGTCAGAGCTTTCCAGTTTACCTTTTTACCGTAAACATCTTTATAGTTGCTGATATCAAAGACACCGTTGATGAACAGGCTGTCATAAATCAGTACCAGCAGGGGCATTACAATAAAATACAGCAGCAACAGTACAGAGATAGCAATTACAATAAATTTACTATCGAGACGGGGCAAAGATTTTTTCACTTTCGCTCCTTTCCCCGGTTCTTCCGGTAAGAGTCGGGAAACAACTGAGCAGTTCGTCGGAATCCTTTCTTAAAAAACACTATACGTCCTGAATCAGCGCTTCGTAAGGAATGGGAAATCAGGGACCGCCAAAACGATCCCTGATCAGCTTCCTGTCAACTCAGATTTTTAATAATGTACCCGTGCAATTTTTTTGTTAAGCTGTTATTCCATAACATTGGTACGGAACGCTTCTTTGATTTTGCCTTCTTCAAATGCCAGTTTTTCCCAATCGATCTTAATGGCATTCTTGTTCAGGTCGGCCAGTTTGATGCCGGCGCCGTTAGGCGGATTTACGTCGCCACGGACGGAATGCATCCAGCCTGCGGTGACGGCTTTCTGCCCTTCAGGGCTCAGCCACCAGTCAACCAGCGCCTTGGCAGCTTCCGGATTCTTGGTGTCCTTGAAGATACCGATAGGCG
>DOSQ01000195.1 GCA_003512125.1 Acidaminococcaceae bacterium | reverse complement strand
AGTCCATATGGATTTTGACAAATACGTAGCCACAGTAAAACGCCTGAAGGGGGTTCCGGCTTTCGATGCCTTTGACATGACCACTGGCGAAAATAACGAGTTTGGCACCTACGATATTCCAAATAAACATTTCACGCGGTATGGGCTGGAACACAGCAACGCCGTTAAGGTTACATCCCTGAAAGAAGAAGAAACTGCGCAAAAAGAAAAGGAAGAAGCCCTGCGTCTGGCTTCTTCTATTGAAAAGTTGCGGCTGCAGAAAGTATATTTGCAAGAGCAGATGGAAAAAGACAAACTGGATCTGACTCCTTATATGGCAGACAGCAATGTCGTTACTATGATGAACCCCATGAGTTTCATCGGGCGTGCAAATGTGCAGACTGCGCCTAACTGGCGTATCCGTCACGGCGCATTGGACAGGGATACCGCCCTCGCCATTCCGGCTATGTTGGCCGTAAAGCTGAAGAACAACGACAAAGCAGTTGATTTCAAGGTGGCCTGGGATTACGGCCATGACGGAGATTACGATCTGCCGGAACTGTTCGCCTGGACAGACCGCATCTGCAAAATCAAAGACAAAGCGGATGCGATTTTAAAAGACCAACAGAAGAAAGCAAAAGAACAGGAATAAACAAAAAGAACAGGCATAAGCAAAACATAGGAAGCGATTGCGTTGCCTGTTCTTTTTATATAAGCTTTATTTTGCCTTTACGTCGTACTATAAATTCTGCTATTAAAAATCAATCTGCATCTTTCTTCAGCGCCGGCGGCGTCATGGGTTCTTTATCAATAACGCGCACAACCAACAGCGTAATGGTACAGATGATCCATTCAAAGTAAATGGGATGGGGTACGATCCGCACAGCCGGAAAAATCTGCCAGGCCAGCAGACCCAGAAGACCAACCAGCGTAGTGTAAAACGCCGTGTTGCGACGGCACAGCCCCGGGGCAAACATGGTAGCAAGGAATACCAGAGTGAATGCCGTCGTCAGGCTCAGGCCCGTCAGCATCATCTTCACGATGCCCACAGCATTAAAGGCCATCCACAGGGTTACCAGACCGACTGCGAAAATAATGAAACGGCTGGCCTTCATATAATGATCCGGCGTAATATCCGGATTGAAGAAACGTTTGTAAATATCCTGGGCGATCAAGGTCCCTGCGCCCAGCAAAATGGTACAGGCCGTAGATACGTCTGCCGCCCACAAAGCTGCCAGGGTGATGCCGGAAGAGAACGGATCCAGGCTCATGATGATCTGGGGCAGCGCCAGCGTGGGATTGATATCCGGATACTGGGCTTTGGCTGCCATGCCCAATACGGCGGAGAGGAAACCAATGGGAAAAATGATGAGGCCGCCCAGGATAAAACCGTTACGGGCCGCGCTTTCTGATTTGGCGCTGGTGGCAATCTGCACCGGGGCGCCGGTAACAGTCTGGGTCATCATGACGATGATCCAGCCCATAAGCATGGCCATGGTAAGCCCGCCAAAGGGATCCGCCCAGTCAAAAGGCATGGGTGGCAGCTTGGCTACGATGCCTGCCATTCCGCCATCGCGGATCAGGACTTTGACCATACAGAAGATAATACCCAGGTAAATGATCAGCACGCTCAGCACACTGGACAGGCCGGAAGACCACATGCCGCCGATGACTGTAATACCGATGAACACCACGGCGCTGGTGATCATACCGGTCTTCATGGTGAAAATATCCGGCATCAGGGTGGAAAGGATGGAACCGCCTGCCACGTATTGCAGTGAAGTGATGCAGGACAAAATAATGGCCAGACCGATGACGCTGATGATGCGCGCTTTTCTGTCGTAGCATCGTTCAAAGAGTTCCGGGACCGTCGTGCATTCCAAAGTACGGTACTTGCCTGCTGCTACCAGTCCCATAAAAATCGCACCGATAGACCAGGCCCCGTTATACCAGCCGGCAGACAGACCTATGCGGGTAGCGCTTTCCGCCACGCCTACGGTGGAAGCTGCCCCCACCGCCATGCCTGTGACGCTGACGGCAACCAGCAGCGGGCCGAACTTACGCCCGGCGAACTGGTATTCCGTAGCATTTGTCTCCGCCCTGCGTTTCACATAAAAGGAAATCGCGAACAGCATCGCGACATAGAGCACAACGATAAGTAACTGAATAGACATTTACAACATCCTCTCCCTCAAAAAAAACACAATAAAAATATGGTATATTGGTTTGATTTTATCATAAAATCAAAAAAAGTGAAACAATTAAACTAAAAAACTTGTAATCATGTGGATGTTTGTGCTAAAATTTAGTGTATTCCAATTTCACAATTCAATACAAGCCACTGCATGGGGAAAAGGAGACAAAAAAATGAAAGAATATAAACCTTTTAAATCCGGCAAAGTCCGGGAACTGTATGATTTGGGCGACAGTCTGGTCATGGTCTGCACGGACCGCATTTCCGCGTTTGATGTAATTTTGAAAGACCCGGTGCCGGAAAAAGGCGCCGTCCTGAACAAGATGTCCAAATTCTGGTTTGATTTCACCAAAGACATTGTGCCGAATCACATGATATCTATTGATACAAAAGACATGCCTG
>DOSQ01000063.1:13584-16366 GCA_003512125.1 Acidaminococcaceae bacterium | reverse complement strand
GGCAGCTGCAGGACAGACAGGCACCCAGCCCGCAGGCCATATATTTTTCCAGTGAAACCTGGCATTTGATGCCTTTTTCCAATACGACAGCGGAAACCGCTTTCATCATGGGCGCCGGGCCGCAGACATACACGCAGTCATATTTGATACGGCGCAGCAGCGTGGGCAGCTCCGCCATAACCGTTCCCTTTGTCCCCAGCGTTCCATCGTCCGTAGTCAGTCCCATCCGTTCCACAAGGTCAAGATAGATATCTTTCCAGAACAGATCGTCCGCCGTTCTGCCGCCCATAAGGACATCCGGTTTAATGCCACTGTCAACCATAGTCTGGGCCAGATACAGCAGGGGCGCCAGTCCGGTGCCGCCGCCTACCAGCAGCGGCTGTTTGGCACTCAGGTCAAAGCCGTGTCCCAGCGGGCCCACAATGCTCAGCATATCCCCGCTACAGGCATCGGCCAGAATTTTCGTGGCGTCGCCCACGATACGGTAGATCAGGCTGATGGCGCCATAGTTCCGGTCCACGCAGGCAATTCCCAGCGGACGGCGCAGCAGCGGCGCGGTACGCCGCGACACCTGCACATTCACAAACTGGCCGGGCACAGCCTCCTTTGCAATTTGGGGTGCAATCAAATCGATCTGTTTGGTCGTGGCGTTCAGGATCCGCTGCCCCACGACCTTTGCTTCTTCTATGTACTTAGTCATTCAAATCCTCCGGTTAATTCCCGGTTTCAGACAAACAAACCCTGCAAGCTATTTTGCAAAATCTTTGCCGGTTTACGGTTTTATTTTTCACACAGCTTGCCGTCTTTCATGACAAACTTACCGGCTACCACCGTCGCAACCGCTTTGCCTTTGCACTGCTTGCCTTCAAAAGGCGTAACTTTTCCAACCGTATAGAACGTTTTGGAGTCTACCGTCCATTCTTTATCCAGGTCCAGAACGGTGATGTCCGCCGGAGCTCCTGCTTTTAACGTGCCGCTCTTCAGTTTGAAGATCCGGGCCGGGCTGCAGCTCATCTTGTCGATGACCTGCTCCAGGGTCAGCACGTTTTTATGATACAGTTCCGTTAACACAACGCCCACCGCTGTTTCCAGTCCGCAGAACCCATTGGGAGCCTTGCGGAATTCCACATCCTTTTCTTCCGGTGCATGGGGGGCGTGGTCCGTTACGATCATGTCAATGGTTCCGTCCAGCAGGGCAGCCCGCATAGCGTCTACATGGTCCTGGCTCCGCAGCGGTGGAGAAACACGGGTCGCCGTGCTGTACCCCAGGCAGGCTTCGTCGGTCAGGGTCAGGTGATGTACCGTCACTTCCGCCGTTACCGGATAGCCTTTGGCCTTAGCCTGACGGATGATATCCGCCGCGCCTTTGCTGGCCACATGGGCAATGTGGATATGGGCCCCGGTGTAACCGGCCACCAGCACATCCCGGGCTACCGCGATGTCTTCCGCTACGGAAGGCACGCCGGGCACACCGATCTTCGCAGAGACTGCGCCTTCGTGCATATAGCCGTCCGCGTTCAGTTCGCTCTCAATACTGTGGGAAACCAGCGGCGCGTCAAAGCTGGTCATATATTTTGCCGCATTCATCAGGAGGCGGCTGCTGTACACATAATGGCCGTCGTCGGAAAAAGCCACCGCGCCTTTTTCCAGCATATCGCCCATCTCCGCCAGTTCCTTGCCTTCTTCATCCTTGCTGATGGAACCGATCACTTCTACATTCACATAACCTTCCCGGGCCGCCCGCTCTTTAATGCCGCTGACCACAATGGAAGTGGAGATAGCAGGCTTCGTGTTAGGCATGCAGGCGATGGTGGTGATACCGCCGGCCGCCGCCGCCATGGTGCCGGTGCGGATGCTTTCCTTGGCTTCCAGGCCCGGTTCCCGGAGGTGGGTATGCATATCGATGAAACCGGGCGCTACCACTTTACCGGTGGCGTCGTAGGTTTCATCGGCTTTTTCCGTCAGGTTCCTGCCGATTTTTGCGATTTTGCCGTCCTCAACCAGGACGTCACAGATTTCATCCAGTTTCTGAGAGGGGTCTACTACCCGTCCGTTTTTAATTAGCAGCTTCAATTTGTTTACCTCCAGTCAGTGTCAGGAATAACAGCGCCATACGAACGGCCACGCCGTTCTGCACTTCATCGCGGATAGCAGCCTGGTCGCAGTAGCCTACGTCCCAGGAAATTTCCAGACCCCGGTTCATGGGACCGGGATGCAGTACCACGCAGTCCGGTTTGGCCAGCTTCAGCCGCGCTTCGTTCAGTCCGAAGATGCGGGCGTATTCACGGGGCGACGGGAAGAGGCCGCTCTTCTGCCGTTCCAGCTGGATCCGCAGCACGTCGATGACATCCGCGCCTTCGATGGCTTCTTCGATCCGCTTATGATAGGTCACGCCCAGGCTTTCCACCGCATAGGGCATCAGCGGACGGGGACCCGCCACATGGATATCCGCCCCCATCTTGTTCCAGGCAACGATATTGGTACGGGCCACCCGGCTGTACAGGATGTCGCCCAGGATGACCATTTTCTTTCCTTTTAAGTCTTTCAGCCCCTTTTCCCGCAGGGTGAACATGTCCAGAAAACCCTGAGAGGGATGGGCATGGGCGCCGTCGCCGGCGTTGATGATGACCGGTTTCGCCACGTCTGCCGCATACACGGCAGCGCCTTCAATGGGATGCCGCATGACAATGGCGTCGCAGCACATGGACTGTACGGTAAGGATGGTGTCCCGCAGGCACTCGCCCTTTACCACGCTGGAAGAAGAGGTCGTAATGTTGACCAC
>DOSQ01000063.1:0-13465 GCA_003512125.1 Acidaminococcaceae bacterium | reverse complement strand
GATTTGCCCCGCAGGGACGGCACTTTTTTGATGTCGCGTTTCATGATCTTTTTCATTTCCGCAGCCGTCTGCAGAACCAGGTTGATCTCCTCGACGCTGAAGCTCTCCATGTCAAGGACGTCCCTGCCTGCCAGGGACACAGTAGATTTTGCCATTGCAGTTCCTCCTGTCTGATATCGGGCTCGCCTGCCTGTTGCTTTGTCAAACCTTTCCCGGCAACACAGAAACATCACGCAGCCCGTTTTCCCAAAAATAAAAAGCCTTCTCGTCCCGCAGGATGCAAGAAGGCTTATTCTCTTCCATAAATACTACTATGCTAAGTCACCTTACAGTCTCACAGGACCGATTTAAAGGTAATGCTATTCAGTTTTGTTAATTATATCACGAAGCGTCTGCCGCTTCAACCAAAAATTCTGTATACAATCACGAAATCAGCCGGATCACTTCCAGATGCTTGTCAGATAATACGAAAGGTTTTACGACCTCCTCCATAAAGCTCCACTGCTTTTGGCTCCGGGAAGGCTGGGTACTGTGCCAGAATTCCGTCACCATCTGCATAAAAAGCCGGACCTGTTCCCGGCGTTTCTCTTTGCCTGCAATGGCAGACAGCCATTCACGCCGCCAGGAAACATACACTTCCCATTCGTCTTTCATCAGCAGACGCGCGCAGCCTGCCACCATATCCCTTCCGTTGCGCAGGACGAAACGGACTACATCCAGGGCGTTTTCTTTTTCCTCCAGCAAGTCCATCTTACGTTCCACCTGACCTAAGATACCGGACTTTTGGATTTCCGCTTCTACCTCCAGCACCTTCTCCGTCATCAGAGCCCGGTGGTATCGCTTCATACCCCACTGCAGCATGGCCAGTTCAAACAGCAGGCAGGGATAATACATCCGGACCGCCGTCTCAAAATCATCCCATTTACTCTGCATCTGTATGTGAACGGAAATATCCGTCAGCACTTTCTTCACCAATACTATGTCACGTACTGTACCTAAAAACAGGCACAGATGTTTCAATAATAACCGGCACTCTTCTTCCCAGCCGCGTTGGGCCATCTGCGCCGCTATGCTGCTCCATTCCACAGCAAAATGCTGCCGCATGGCCGAATCCACCGATTCATGCCGCATAACACTGCGGCTTAACCCGCAAATCATCTTTAAGGCGCTAATCTGACGTCTGTCTGCCGCCACAAACAGCAAATCAGATAATATTGAAATCAAACCTGGTGTGACTTTCCCTTTGCTGATGTTCCAATACTGATTCAGTGCGGAGACAATTTCCCGGAAGTCCCATTCATTCCGGGTACGGACAGCAGTGTCCGTTACATTCTTAAACTGCAGATAACCCTGTTCGATATTTTCCAGTTCTTCCTGATCTAATAAACGTATGGCCGTCAGAATGGCTTCCCCGCAAAAACGGCCCAGACGGGGCATATCCCGTTTGAAAGCCATGCACCCCAGAAATCCTGCCTGCCCGATCAGGTCTTCACGGATAGTCGGATGTAACTGCAATGTTCTCTTAAAGAGATCCATAAACTTCTCTGCAGTATCTTCTTCCCCGCTCCGCAGATAATACAGGCCGCCATTTTTCAGCTTCTCAGCCAGTTCCCGGGAATACTCTTTGCTTTCCACCATCTGATTCAGCAGTTTAAAGTCCGGCGCCTGCAGCAAAAGCTGCCGGCGCCGTTCTTCTTTCTCTTCTTCCAACTCCTGATCAAGGCGTTTGTCAAAATCCGTATATGCTTTTTTAAAAATACGTTCTTCCTGTTTTGCCATATATTCCGTTACCGCAAATTGAAAAAGGGACTGACACCGTTACAGTTTTTTATGCCTGAAAGCCATGCTCCGCCAGCACTTCATAGGCGTCTTCCGCTTCTGAAACCGGCACTGAAATTTCAATCAGGGAAGCTTTCCCGTTACGGTGCGTTCCCGCTGCTTTCAACTGGCAAAGAAAACCGTTGTCCGCCAGCTGCTGCTTTATTCTTTCAGCCCGCTCCTGTGTCGGAGCAATATAAATCACCTTCCACACAGAACCGCACCTCAGGATTCTTTGTAAGCTTTGATCTTTTCGATCAGTTTGGGAATGACCACATGCACATCTCCTACCAGACCGTAATGAGCTATCTCAAAGATCGGCGCATTTTCATCTTTGTTGATGGCAACGATCACTTCCGATTCTTTCATGCCGGAAACATGTTGCAGCGCGCCGGATACCGCACAGGCAAAATACAGCTTCGGCGCGATGGTCTTGCCGGACTGGCCTACCTGGGACGCATGGTCTACCCACTTTTCATCCACTGCCGCACGGGAACCGGCCACTGCGGATTTCTCAAACAGGGCAGCCAGGTCTTCCAGTACCTTGAAGCGTTCTGCATCACCGAAACCGCGGCCGCCTGCGCATACCACTTCCGCGTCTTCAATCTTCAGCTTGCCGCCGGTGGAAAGCGGTTCCTTCTTCAGGATCTCCACTTTGCTTTCCACTTTGTTCTTAACTTTGTAATCAATTACTTCACCCTGGCGGGAAGCATCTGCTTCTAAAGGAGCAAAAATCTTGGGACGGACAGAGCCCATCTGGGGACGCAGATCCGAGCATACGATGGTCCCCATCAGATTGCCGCCCAAAGCCGGACGGGTCCACTTCAGCAGGCCGTTCTCTCCCATTTCTACTTCCGTGCAGTCCGCGCACAGGCCGGTCTTTAACCGGGCGGCCACGCGGGGAGCCAGATCGCGGCCGTCGATGGTCGCGCCGAACATGATCCCGTTGGGATCGTATTCTTTGGCCAGCTCGCAGATGGCATTCGTATACAGTTCCACATTATAATTTTCAAATTCATCCCCCAGCACGGTGTACACCACGTCCGCGCCCTGGGCGATCAGCTGTTCCGCATGACCTTTATTCTCTTTGCCGATCAGGATTACAGCGGTATTCTGCCCCACCGTGTCGGCCAGGCGGCGGGCCTGCCCTAACAGTTCATACGTTACGCCAAGGATCTCCCCGTTTTCCATCTGGGCTGCTACCCAGATTGCATTATCAGTCTTTGCCATTATCAGAATCCTCCCTACGAAGAGTAATTGCATCCATAGGACAGTCATATATACACGCGCAACATTCCACACAGTCCTGTTCTTTTACAGAAGCTTTTCCGTCTTCTACCTGTATGGCGCCCGTCGGGCAGATTGCCGCGCAGTTTTCACAGCCTATGCAGCGTGTCATTTCAACTTTTACTGCCACGATTCGGCTCTCAGCGTTTGATCGCGCCGGCTTCGATGAGTTTCTCCACCAGCTTGTCCACAGCTGCATCCACATCATCTTCTTTGATGATCTGGGTATCCACCTTATGTACTTCCGGCGTGAACACTTTGATAACCCGGGTAGGGGATGCTTTCAGCCCTACGCTGCTATCGTCAAGGCCCAGGTCTGCGGCAGTTTTTACCGGAATTTCTGTCTTGCGGGCTTTCATTTTGCCGCGGATGCTGGCAAAGCGCAGCTCTTTTTCCGCACGGGTCATGGTAACCAGCACCGGAGCCGGAACTGCCAAGGTCTCTGCCCAGTTTTCTGTTTCCCGTTCAATGACAAAGCGGCCATCTGTAAATTCAACCTTCAACGCAGAAGTGATTTGGGGAATGCCCAGATGCTCGGCCATTTCCGGTCCCACCTGCGCCGTGCAGCCGTCAGCGGCTTCACGTCCGCAGAGGATCAGGTCGTATTCGCCCAGATGTTTGACCAGGGCTGCCAGCGCCACACTGGTAGCCAGCGTGTCAGAGCCGCCCAATACCCTGTCGCTGAGCAGACAGGCTTCATCCGCCCCCAGCGCGATAGCGTCCTTCAGGATATCCTTTGCCTGAGGCGGTCCCATCGTAACCACCTTTACCTTCGCGCCGTATTTATCTTTTAAGATCAATGCAGTTTCCAATGCTTCCGCATCATAAGGATTTAAAATGTTTTCCACACCATCCCTGACCAGGGTATGGGTCTCCGGATTCAGACGGATCTGGGTCGTATCCGGCACTTGTTTTACACAGACGATAATGTTCATGTGTGCCTCCTGCTTGTGTAATCATTTTATACTTACGGTAAAAACCGTTCCTGCCCGGCGCCCCGTACCGGCACGCCGGCTCAGTCTCTTTCCCCGCAAATACCCCGTACCTGCAACGGTACATTTAATTATACCATATTAATTTATGTTTTCCAAACGGAAAGAGGCTGCTGCACCGTGAATGCAACAGCCCTTTTGAAAACTTTGTGTAAATTTTAAGGAAACGCTGATGAAACGGGATTGTTAATGGTGCGTACCGTACACCACTTCCACGCCCTTGCTTTCCAGATAGTCTTTCATCTTTTCTACCCAGGGGCAGCGTTTCTTCATTTCCGGATTTTCTTTATCCTTTTTGTTGGTGCAGCTGCTGAAATGAACCACATCCACCGGTTCCTCCGCCAGGCGGTCCAGCTTTTTCTTCAGCCCCTCATCGTTCTCTACTGTCTGCCCGCAACCGTTGCAGGTCAGACTGGCAAACAGTTCCAGTTCTTCATCCCCGTACCGTTCAAACTTTACGGTATGTTCGTTAAAGGATTTCATGCAGGATGCGCCCACACAGCGCATGCTTACATCGAGGCAACGGATAATGGCAACTTTTTTCATGATGTTTCCTCCCGGATAGCGTTTTCTGTAAAAGCCTGCGCAGCAAACGCGCTGCAAGAAACAACGCGCAGACACGCGGCCTTTCTTTTTTGGTGCTATCTCTTAACAAGAACAGTATAGCATATCTGCAGGCACAAAACTGTGAAAGGTTCATGAAGAAAAACAAAGATACTGTTTACAGGAAATACTGATTCATTGGCTATAAAATTTTCTTCAGATAGGCAACGCAATTCTTATAGGCCAGCTTCTCTATCGTTTCGTCACTGAACTTTGTACCCAGATAATCAAACAGCGGCGCAAAATCCTGCACGCCTTGCAGATTGTACGGCGGATGGCTGATGCCGTCAAAATCGCTGCCGAAACCAAGGTAGTCGTCGCTGCCCATCATGTCCATCATATAGGCCAGATGGCGATACACGCTTTCGATGCAGGCATCCTTCCAGTCTTTTTCCAAAAACTGCCCCGCAAAGTTGATACCCACAAAGCCGCCGCTTTGAACCAGCGCTTTTAACTGGTCGTCCCGCAGGTTCCGGGGATGGCCGCACAGGCTGTAAGCACAGGAATGAGTGGCGATGACCGGCTTCGTACTGTGTTCCAGTACATCCCAGAAACCGTAAGTGGAAATGTGGGACACATCTACCGCCATGCCCAGCCGGTTCATCTCTGCCACCACCTGGCGTCCGAACACGGTAAGGCCGCTCTTGCTGCACTCCTCGTTCACGCCGTCCGCAATGTCGTTGCGGTTGCTCCACACCAGCGTCATGCAGCGCACACCCAGTTCGTAATATACGCGCAGTACCTCGATGCTGCCGTCCAGCGCGCCCCCTTCTTCAATGGCCAGCAGGGTATTGAATTGTCCATTGGGCAACTGTGCCAGATCCTCCTTCGATAAAATCCGATGGGACTGTATGCCTTTTTGTTCCAGTTCCTTCAGACCGCGCAGATACGTGTCGATCAGCTTCAGTGTGTACGTCGCACCGGCTCCTGCCCGGAACACTTCCGTGGGAATGAACATAGCCATGAACTGCAGGCCGCCGCCGTTTTTCAGGATCCGTTCCGCATCCAGCATCAGATCATTCGCATATAAACTTTTATTTTGTTTGTACAGCTCGCTCAGTGTGTCGCAATGACAGTCTGCAATAAACATAGAAGGGTCTCCTTTCCAATGGGTCCATGATTCCTGAATCAAATCAAAATATTTATAGAAATGCTTTGCAAACGTTGGCCTTTTGTAAAATGATAACACAAATTGCAGAAGATAGCAAAACCCGAAAGACTTACCCACTCCGGTTGAACCCGGGTATTGGCGCTAAAGCCCGAAAATAAAAGTGCAGCAGATTGCTCCACTGCACTTTGCATTTAACACTACATCAGGTTGTAACATAAGCGGCTCACGACACAGCCACCGTTATTACAGATTATTTTCTTTCTTAAACTGTGCCAGCAGTTCCAGCACTTTGGCTTTCATGTTGCCGCCTTCCGTGAAGCGGGCCGCATTGCCGTTCACACCGTCGATCATGGCCTGGGCACGGTCTTCCTGCATCTGCATGATGTTGGCTACCGGTTTCATCAGGTCAGCGTATTTACCGTTCAGGTCTCCATTGGCTTTTTTGATTTCGGCCAGCGCGTTTTTGCCTAAATCCAGCAGCGCTGCTTTATCAACCGTTCCGGAGTTGATGGAATCCGCTAATTTCTTCAGGGTCGCTTCGTTTTTGTCTGCGAATGCGATAAAGTCTTTTACCATAGCGGCCTTGTCGCCCTTGGCAGCATCGCCGGCTTTGGCTGCATCACCGGCCACAGCGCCTGCAACAGCACCGGCCAGCTTCTTCATATCCCAGCCCTGAGGTTTCAGTTTTTCAAAAATACCGTTCAGGTCCAGCCCTTCCAGACCCTTCACGCCGTCGCCCCATACCAGGGATTTGATCGCTTCTTTCGCTGCTGCGAAGCTGAATACGCCGTCTTTATTTTCCAGAATGGCCTCTTTGTTCAGGGCAACCTTGCCGTTGGCATAGTCAAAAGCCACGTTCTCAAAGCCCAGGGCCTTTCCGTCTTCACCGATCTTCATGATCCAGGCATATGCTTTTTTGCCCAGGTCATCGGTTACCACATCTTTCGGGTCATAGTAACCGGTGATTTTGCCGGCTGCGTCTTTGATAGCTACCCAGCCGTTCTTTTCCATATCTTCTAACTTAAAGGTTTTGGGATCGATGTTCAGGTTGCCGGCAGCCAGGCCGCGGCTGATCTTTTCCGATAACCCGGTGGCCTTGCCCATCAGGTCGGCTACCTCTTTTTCCGCCGCCGCATTGCCTTTAGCCGCTTCTTTCAGCTTGGCAATTTTGTCCATCAGGCCTTTGAAACCTTCCGTCGCCTTCTTGGCCGCATCGCCCTTCAGTTCATCGGCAGCCAGCTTGTCCACATTACCCAGCAGGGTGCCGATTTCCGTTTTCAGTCCTTTGATCAGCTCAGCTTTTTTGTCTCCGCCGCCGCAGCCTGCCACCACAGACAGGGACAGCAGCATGGCCATCACAACCATCAAAAATTTCTTCACAATACTTCCCCCTTTACAATAGTAGTACAGGAACTTATGCTCATGTTACTGTACTATTATTTTACCATATTTTCATAAAAAAGTAATACTGTTTCCTGCGAATTCTTACTCTGTAAACGCTCATTCTAAAATACTCTTATTAAAATCGGTCCTCACACACTCACAATTTTTCCATTTCCGCATCCGCCAGCTCGCAGAATAGTTCTTTCCCCTCTTTGTAGGAAGAAAATGTGCCGGTCACGATGATCGGCTCATCCGGTTTCGGATAATTTTCCGGATACTTGTGCTTCCCCTTCCGGGAAAACTCCATACCGGTAGAACAGCAGGCCGTCGCATCCATAACCACACAGCCGAAATAATGTTTTCCCGTTTTTTCGTCATAATAATGACCGAAGGTCCCCTGCATGCGGACGACTTTCCCTTTATATTTATCCGGTTCTTTCAGCATGTTGTAAATCTGGGTGTACATCATGGTTTTATCCATCCGGCTGAAATCGTAATCCACCTTCTTATAAGTGGGATGCAAATCATACACGTCATGCCGGTGAGTTTTCTCTTCCAGTTCCTTCATCTTTTGGGCGGTGACGGGCGCATCAGCGCCCTGTTTATTCTGTATGCCGGGCGCCTCTCTGCCTGTTTTATCGCCGGCATCTTTTTGTTTATCTGCCGTTTCTTTTCCGGCTTTCACATTCCCATTTTGACGGTCTGCTTCCGCCTTTTTCTGCTGCAGCACCGCATCCACGCTGTTTTGTTTAGGCGGAATGAAACTGCCCGCCTTTTTATCGTTGCTGCTTCCTCCGCAACCACCCACTAACAGGAGCAACAAAGACCAGATAAGCATTACAGTGAAGAACTGTGCCGTTTTATCTTTCATGTTCGCACCTCCTGAAAAGCATCTCAACTGCTGAAATATGCCGTATAAGTATCCAACACGTTTTTAATGCCCGCCGTTTTTTAAAGAGCCTATCACGTAAAACGCACCAAACGCCAGCATGTCAATCATAACAACAGTCGCGCCCACCGGCGTGCCTGCCAGTATGGACAAAACGATGCCTACAAAGGCACAGATCACAGAAAAAACGGCCGAGCAGAGGATCACCGATTTAAAACTGTTAAAAATGCGCATGGCCGACAGGGCCGGAAAGATGACCAGCGCCGAAATTAACAGCGAGCCCACCAGGTTCATGGCCAGCACGATAATCACCGCGATTAGTACCGCCAGCAGCAGGTTATAGGTTCCCGCCGGCGTACCCGCCGCCCGGGCAAAGGCTTCGTCAAAGGTTACCGCAAAAATCTTGTTGTAGAACAGAACAAACACGCCGATTACCACCGCAGACAGCACGCCGCACATCCCTACCTGCATCTTTGTCAGCGTTAAAATGGAAGTGGAACCGAACAGGGTGGTACAGACGTCGCCGGAAACATTGGCAGAGGAAGAGAATACATTCATCAGAAGATAGCCCACGGCCAGCGCTCCCACGGAAATCATGGCAATGGCTGCGTCCCCTTTGATCTTTGCGTTCTGTCCCGTGCGCAACAGCAAGACGGCAAAGGCCACTGTGACCAACAGGATAAAGGGCATGTCATCGGTAAAACCCGCCACCGCCGCCACTGCCATGGCCCCGAAAGCCACGTGGGACAGACCATCCCCGATAAAAGAATAGCGTTTCAACACCAGCGTCACGCCCAGCATGGAGGAACACAGGGCAATCAACACCCCCACAATCAGGGCGTTGACCACAAAGGGATATTGAAAATACAGGAACAGTTTATCTGTAATTGCACTCATAGACTTAAACCTTTCTCATTCCGGCTGCAAAAACGCATTTCCAAAACGTGACCGGCGGTATTCTTCCACCGTGCCGAAGAAGTATTCCCTGCCCATATGCAGGATATGCGTGGCATAGGGGATTGCCTCCAGTATATCATGAGAAATCATGATAACGGTAATTCCAATTTCCCGGTTGATGCGCTCCACCAGCCGGTACATGGTTTCCGCCATCTTGGGATCCAGCCCCGAAACCGGCTCGTCCAGCACCAGCATTTTATCCGAAGCGCACAGGGCCCGGGCCAGCAATACCCGCTGCTGCTGCCCGCCGGAAAGATCCCGGTAGCAGGTCCGGGCCAGCGGTATAATTTCCAGCTGTTCCATGGCATTTTTCGCAATCTGTTTTTCCTCACGGTTGTAAAAGGGCCGCAGGCCGCATCGCCCCTGACAGCCCGAAAGGACCACTTCCCACACGGAAGCGGGAAAATCCCTCTGAACAAAAGTCTGCTGGGGCAGGTACCCGATTTCGTTTTGTTGGAGACCGCCGCCAAATGTAATCTTGCCGGCCAGTGGTTTCTGCAATCCCAACAGCGTGCGCAGCAGCGTACTTTTGCCTGCGCCGTTCTCGCCTACGATACAAAGGTAATCCCCTTTTTCTACGGTAAACGACAACCCGTCCACCAGAACGCCGGCGCCATATCCTAATTTTAAATTATCACAAGTGATTTGAACTTCCATAATCTATTCCCAACTATTTATTCATTTCGCCTGCAGCGCTTCCTTAAACACGTTCAGATTCTGTTCCATGACCGCAAGATACGTAATGCCCTTTTTGATTTCCTCTTCAGTTACAGACTGCATGGAGTTCAGCGTCAGCACTTTCTGATTCTTTGCCTTCGTGTTTTCCACAATGGTCTGCGCCAACTTATGCTGCCGGCCCTCAATGGTAAGGACCGCAGGCAGTTTCAGCTCATCCATCTTCTTCGCCAGAAAAGCTACGGTTGCAAAGCTGGCTTCCGTTTCCGCCGAACAGCCGTTGAATGCCGCGTAATATTGTAAGCCGTAATCGTCTGTAAGATAACGGAACGGGAACCGGTCGCCGAAGAGAACCGTTTTCACAGGCGCCTTCGTTACTGCTTCTTTATATTTTGCGTCCAAAGCCGCCAGCTTTTTGCTATAGGCCGTATAATATGTACGATACGTTTCCGCGTTTTTCGAATCCAGCGCAGCCAGTTCCTCTGCGATGGCTTTGCAGACAATGTCTGCGTTTTTCAAAGACAGCCAGACGTGTTCGTCATATTCCGGCTGCTCATGGTGAACTTTGCCGTCATGTTCATCCTTGTTGTGTTCCTTTTCGTGTTCATGCTTCTCCTCATGCTTGTCTTTGTCATAATGCTCATGTTTTTCATCCTGTTTGTCCTTCTCCTGACGGGCATGCGCATCCTTATCATGTTCGTGATGGTCGTGCTTTTCCATGCCTTCCACTTCTTCTTCTACCTTTGCCCGGTCGCCCATCAGTTTCATCAAATTAAGAACTCTCCGTTTCGGGTTGCCGCCTTCCTTTAATGCCTTGTCTACCCACTTGTCCGATTCGCCGCCTACATAAAGGAACAAATCGCAATTCGCAATGCGAAGGATATCCTCTGCACTGGGCTGATAGCTATGCATGTCCACGCCCTTTTTCGCCAATATTGTAAGTTCCACATCTTTTTCATGACTTCCCAGCAGTTCTTTCGTCCAACTGTACTCCGGAAAAATCGTGGCCACGATTTTCAGTTTGGGCTTCGACGTATCCTCCTTTGCGCCTCCGCTTTTGTCAGAACTGCCGCAGCCGCTGAAACCAAGCAAAACGGTTACTAGCAAAATAAAAATGGTAATAGTTCGTTTCATTTTTCATTTCTCCATTTCATTAACAAAAACAATACACACCACATCCGACAATACTTGAATATATCGTCAAACAAAAAAGTGTGCATAAAAACAGAAGAAACCGCCGAATCGCTTCGACGGTTTTTCTACAATCTCATTATAACATTCTTGTCAAGACCCAAAACAGAAAATGGATGATGCAACGGAAGAACCGGTCAACGCGCAGACGAATTAATCAGCGTTTCCTTAAGTACTTTGCCCTTCCTGCATGGGGAATTCCGGTAAACTCTTCGATATCCATGTCTAACGTAATCAAATCAGCGTTTCCCTATATCTCCTTTACCCGGAACGCATTGTCCCCTAACAGGTCCCTCAGTTCATCCTGCAGTGCCATGTCCTGCCCGTTAACATAGTAGCGCGGGTCTAACCGGATACGCCTCCGGGAGCCCATCAGTTTCAGAAAGACCATGGTGCTTCCGTGATGCTTTTGCAAAATTGCAATCAGCGCCCTGGTCACGATTTCTGTTTCCCGTTCCGGCGTTATCACCAGTTCGATGATGGCGCTGACAGGAACTTTGATGTGCCCTTGTTCATCCCGGATGTTTGACATGCCATCATTATTCAGGGAATTTGTTTTTTCGGCAATTGCTCCGTTCTGATTAAATGTATTGCCATTATGATTTTCCAAATGAGATTGGCACCCCTGCAAGACTGCGCCATTTTGATTTTGCAGTTCAGTATCAATCGGCTTCAGTGAAGCAGCGTACGCATCTGGATTTTCATTTACAAATCCGTATATATTTGCGTCTTCACGGTTACCACTATAATCATTCCCGTAATTAGCTCCACCGCCATATCCGTTTCCGCGCCGCGTATTCCGCGCCTGTGCGGACAGCACCGGCGGTTTGCCTTCCTCCAGCAGCGCCATTCGCGAAGCAATGATCTTACTGCCCCGCTCGTCCACATTGAACCGGCCTTCCACTTCCACCACAGCGTCTTCACGCAGCAACGTATGATATTCGTTGTAGGCCTGGGGGAACACCACCACTTCAATGCGGGAACTGAAGTCCTCCAGCGCCAGCACCGCCATGGAGTCGCCTTTTTTCGTCACTTTGATATCGGTGCTGCTGATGATGCCGCCCACGTTGACAAACTGTCCGTCACGCACCGCCGGCGTGTCGCCCGTCAGCGTATAGAGCGGTGTCAGTTTGTCCAGCGCCTCCCGGTAGCCGTCCAAAGGATGACCTGTCACATAAAAGCCGATGAGTTCCTTTTCGTTTTTTAACCTCACAGAACGGCTCATCTCGTCCATCTTCGGCAACGGCACCGAATTCACTTCCGCAAAATCGTCGCCGCCGAACAGACCGATTTGCCCGCTGTTGTAATCCCGCTGCTGCTGGATGCCCAGTTCCAGCGTCTTTTCATACACCGCCAGCAGTTGGGAACGGTACGCCCCCAGGGAATCCATGGCACCGCACTTGATCAGGTTCTCCAACAGGCGCCGGTTCAGCGTCCGGTAATTCACCCGTTTGCAGAAATCCAGAATGTCACGGAAGGGTCCCCCTTCTTTTCTGGCCCGCACGATTTCACGTACTGCGCCTTCCCCTACGCTTTTAATCCCAACCAGACCGAAACGGATGGCGCCCTTTTCCACAGAGAAACCTTCCTTGCTGGCGTTGACATCCGGGGGCAGCATGGGGATGCCCCGATCCTTGCAGACGGTGATGTACCAGCTCACTTTATCCGCGTCTCCGATGATGCTGGTGAGCAACGCCGCAAAATACTCCGCAGGCCAGTGGGCTTTCAGGTACGCCGTCTGATAAGCCACCATGCCATAAGCCACCGAATGGGATTTATTAAAGCCGTAGCCGGCAAATTTTAACAGGATTTCAAAAATCTCTTCACTTTTTTCCGGCGGAACGTTGTGCAGTTTCTGCGCCCCTTCTACAAAGCGCGTCTTCATGGCAATCAGGTCTTTCACCTTTTTCTTGCCCATGGCCCGGCGCAGGATATCCGCTTCGCCCAGAGAAAAGCCCGCCAGGATGGAAGCCGTCTGCATGACCTGTTCCTGATACAGCACAACCCCATAGGTATCCGCCAGGATTCCATCCAGCAACGGATGGATGCTTTCCACTGCGTGATGCCGCTTCCGGCCTTCGATGAACTTGTCCGCCATGCCTGCGTCCAACGGGCCCGGACGGTACAGGGCCACTAAGGGAACCAGGTCCCGCATGGACTTGGGCGCCAGCCGTTCCACCAGCCGGGTCATGCCCGCGCTTTCCAGCTGGAACACCCCCTGAGTATCCCCGGCACAGAGCATCCTGCTGACGGCTTCATCTTCCAGCGGGATGTTGTCCAGATCAACGGTCTGCCCCGTACTATCCTGAATGAAATGCACGGCATCATCCATCACCGTCAGGGTACGCAGGCCCAGAAAGTCCATCTTCAGAAGGCCCAGCTCTTCCACCTGGTTCTTGTCAAACTGGGTGGTGATCATACGTTCCTGGCTGATGCCCGCTTCAATGTCCGCCGCTTCGTCCAGCTGCAGGGGCACCAGATCGATCAGGGGCTTCGGCGCAATTACTACGCCGGCCGCATGGGTGCCGCTGTTGCGGGGCAGGCCTTCCACGCTTTTGG
>DOSQ01000152.1 GCA_003512125.1 Acidaminococcaceae bacterium | reverse complement strand
TCAATTCGATGCAGATCCTGTTCCATTTCAGGAAATTTCGCTTTATATGAAGCAATCCCCTGACTCGTGAGGAACCAGAGTGGCAGAGATGCTTCCAGACCGATGACCTTTCCGGTCTCTCCTACCGCGTGGGATGCCAGCAGCGCGTCGGCCGCCAGCCCGACGGTACAGTCCAGCACCCGCTGGCCGGGCCCGACAGCTAACGCCGTTACGAAATTATCCGTTTCCTTCCGCTGCACGACCCGCTGCCAGCGCACCTTGCCCAGCCCCGGATGATACAACATCATCCCTTCCCGCGAATAAAGCTGGGGACCTTTCTTTCCGGAAATCAGCAGCGCATCCAGCTGCAAATCTTCCAGCATCGCATCCAGGGAGCCGTTATCATAGCGTTTCACATACGGGACCCGTAGCCGTTGTGCCCAGGCTTTGGCCCGCTCTTTCAGGTACTGATTGTCATTTTTATTACAGGTCACCGCAAATCTGATCGTTTCCAAATCCTTCTCCGTAGCCATTATTCGTCATAAGGTACTTTATTCTTTCCCGGCAGATCAAACCCTGTGCGCTTAAACAGTTTATATAATTCGTCGCTGGTCACTGCGATCATGCAGGGGCGGCCGTGAGGACAGGTAAAGGGATGCGTGGTATTGCACAGGTCGATGATCAGCTGCCGCATCTGCCGCATATTCAGCACTTCCCCTGCCTTGATGGCTGCCCGGCAGGCCGTCATGTGCAGCACGTCCTGGCGCAGCTCACTGGCTTCCGGTGTACGGTGCTCCCGTAAATACTGCGCGATTTCACGGATAAAATCTTCCGCGTCTTCATTGTGTATATCACTGGGCAGGCTGGCTACTCGCACAGAGTTTTCCCCGGACGTAGTGATGTCCACCCCTAATTTGTAAAACGCATCATGCTGCTGTTCCAGCAGTTCCACTTCTTCCGGCTGCAGCGTAATATACAGCGGGATCAGAAGCTGCTGGGCCGGGATATCATTATGGGTCAGGACCAGCCTGTCGTACAGGATGCGTTCATGGGCCGCATGCTGGTCGATCAGATACAGTGTATCTTCCGACTGGGCGATGATAAAGGTCTTATCCACCTGCCCGATGGGCCAGATGGTTTCCAGAGTATCCTTTCCTGCCAGCTGCATGGTGACCGGATTCTCTGTCTGCAGCGGCGCCTGTTCACGGATCAGTTGCTGTGTTTCACCGAAGCTGTAGACCGGTTCCTTCGGCGCGTCCTCGCCATATACGCTGTCCGTCTGCTTCCATATTTCCTGACGGGGATTGGAAAAAGCAGCTCCGCCTGTCCGATGATTCCCGGAAGACGTTTCCCTGTTTCCGTATATACTGTGACGACTACTGTCTTCTCCAAAATCCCGGTTCAGATGACCCAGACGACCCGCATCTGCTGCTTCTCCGAATATAATCTGCTGGCTGGCCGCTTCATTGTGTACGGCGACGGTTCCCTGTCCCGATACTGAATCATTTCCTTTTTCAGCCCGTTCCAGTACCGCAGCCAGCGCCTGCCGGTTCTGTTCCTGCAGGCTGTTCTCTTTTTCCGCATGCATGGGTTTCGTCAGGGCATCGGTCAGGGCACGGAACACCGCTTTGTAAATCGCGCTTTCGTCGCTGAACTTGATCTCACTCTTCTGGGGATGTACGTTCACATCAATCGTTGCAGGATCCACCCGGATATCCAGAACCGCAAAGGCAAAGCCCCGTTTTGGTATCTGGGACTGGTAGGCATGCTCAATGGCCTTGCTGATCATCAGATTGCTGATGCTCCGCCCGTTCACCAGAATGGTCTGCCAGCCCCGGGTTCCTTTCAGCAACGTGGGCTTGCCGATAAACCCCTGAATGGAAATACCTGCAAACACGCCGTCCAGGTTTACCGGCAGCAGGTCTTCCGAAACTTTTTTCCCGTACAGTGACGTGATCGTATCTTTCAGGTTCCCCAATCCCGGCGTCACCAGCACTTCTTTATCGTTGCTGGTCAGTTTGAACCGCACATCCGGGCGGGCCAGGGCAATACGGGTCAGCATCTCGGTAATGTACCGGCCTTCCGTGGAAACCGTTTTTAAAAACTTACGCCGGGCCGGCACATTATAGAACAGATCTTTAACGATCACCGTAGTTCCCGCGGGTCCGCCGGTCTGAATACATTCATCCTCTTCGCCGCCGTTTACTTTAATAGAAGTGGCCAGTTCTTCCTGCTGCGGTCTGGTCAGCAGTTCAAACCGGGATACGGAAGCAATACTGGGCAGCGCTTCCCCCCGGAACCCCAGGGTGTGGAGAGTGCGCAGGTCGTCTACTTCACGAATCTTACTGGTGGCATGCCGTTTCAACGCCATCCGGGCATTCTGTTCTGTCATTCCGCAGCCGTTATCGGCCACGCGGATATACTCTGTCCCGCCTTCGAAAACCGTAACTTCTATGCTGTCCGCCCCGGCATCCAATGCGTTCTCCACCAGCTCCTTGACCACCGAAGCGGGTTTCTCTACTACCTCGCCGGCGGCAATCTGGTTCGACGTATTGGTATCCAGTAACCGGACATCTCTTTCCTGTATCATAACTAACTCCATTCCACCGTCCTCGGCAGACTGCAAAACAAAATTTAATACACTCTGCTTTTACAGTACTGTTTATGGCACTCATGGCGGCAACATGAACCGCGATCCGCTGTTACATTATACCGCTTTCCTTTTTCGCTTCCTGCTGCAGTTTATACAACGCGTTCAAGGCTTCAATAGGCGTCATGCTCATCACATCCAGCTGCAGCAGCTCTGTCTGCAGCGCGCTCATGAACAGGGATCCCATCCCCAGATCGGCCGGTTCTTCTTTTACCGTTCCCCTGGCACTTCCGGTTCCGTTGTTGGAAGGCGTATTGCTGCAGACCGCAGCCCCTTCGCAGATAAATCCCTTATTACGGTCATATTCCTCTAAGATCTCATCGGCCCTTTCAATCACTTTCTTTGGCAGGCCGGCCAGCCGGGCCACGTGGACACCGTAGCTGCGGTCTGTGCCGCCCCGTATGATGCGGCGCAAAAAGACGATATCATTACCCCGTTCTTTGATGGCCACAGAATAATTTTTGATGCCGTCCAACACGTTCTCCATGGTGATCAGTTCATGGTAATGCGTGGCAAACAGGGTTTTCGCCCTGATCTTTGTCTGGATATACTCCATCACCGCCCGGGCGATAGACATGCCGTCATAGGTACTGGTACCGCGGCCCACTTCATCCAGGATGATCAGGGAATTTTTCGTAGCGTACTTTAAAATCTGTGCCACTTCATTCATTTCAACCATAAAGGTGCTCTGGCCGGTGGCCAGGTCATCGCTGGCCCCCACCCGGGTAAAGATACGGTCTACCGCACAGATATCCGCGCTCCGGGCCGGTATGAAACTGCCCATCTGGGTCATCAGCACCAGGAGCGCTACCTGCCGCATGTAGGTAGATTTTCCGGCCATATTGGGCCCGGTGATGATCACCATCCGTTCATCTGTGGAATTCAGGGTCACATTGTTGGGCACAAAAATTTCCTTATCCAGCAGGCGTTCCACGACCGGATGCCGCCCGTCCATGATCCGGATCTCGCCCCGGTTGTTCAGTTCCGGCCGGTGGTAATCATATTTAAACGCTGCCAGCGCCAGGGCTGCCAGCACATCCAGCCGGGCCAGGGCATGGGCCGTGTCCTGGATCTCCGGAATGTCCTTCCGGATGTCATCGCGGATTTTATTAAACAGATAATATTCCAGGGATTCGATTTTTTCTTTGGCGCTTAAGATTTTGTTTTCGAAATCCTTCAGCTCCGGAACGATATACCGCTCCGCATTGACCAGCGTCTGCTTCCGTACAAAGTCCGGCGGAACGGCAGAGGTCTGCCCTTTGCTCACCTCTATATAGTAGCCGAACACTTTATTGAAGCCTACTTTTAAGGTTTTGATTCCGGTAGACTCTTTGATCTTCTGTTCAAAATTTGCCATCCACTGTGAATTGTTCCGGGCGATGTCATGGAGCTCATCCAGTTCCAGATCATAGCCGTCTTTTATCATGCCGCCTTCCCGAACGGTAAAGGGCGGTTCGTCTACAATCGCCGCTTCCAGGGTATCATGGATCTCCCTGTGCATGTGGATGCTGGCCGATACTTTCTGCAGCAGTCCCGACCGTGCGCCCTGCAGTTTTTCTTTCAGGGCAGGCAGGGCTGCCAGGGAAGCACGCAGGCTTACCAGATCCCGGGCGTTGGCACTGCCCACTTCCAGACGGGACAGGATCCGCTCCAGATCGAACACTTCTTTTAAGCTGTCCTGCAGGCTGTCGCGCAGGGCGGGGTTCAGCACGAGTTCTTCCACTGCATCCTGCCGCTCCCGAATCTTTACAATATCCAGCAGCGGGCACTCGATCCAGTTTTTCAGGCAGCGGGACCCCATGGACGTCCCTGTAAAATCAAGAATATCCAGCAGCGTGCCCCGCTTGCCCCCGTCACGCATGTTTTTGATCAGTTCCAGAT